>JAGCAV010000170.1 GCA_017652545.1 Lachnospiraceae bacterium | reverse complement strand
GGAGCATGTACAGTACGATCAGTTTGTAAAGTGTTAATGATGGTGTCATAATCATCCTCTTCTCTGTCTGGCTGCTTCATACATCAGAATCCCGGATGCCATTGCCGCATTCAGGGACTCCACCTGTCCGAGCATGGGAATGCGCACCAGCGTATCCGCCTTTGCCGCCGTCTCATCCGAAAGGCCCCGGCTCTCGTTCCCGATCAGGAAACCGGCAGGCCCGGAATAGTCCTCCTGATCGTATGACCGTTTCCCGCGAAGATGAGCCGCGAACAGGCTGACCCCTCTTTTCTTCAGGCGGTCCAGGGACACGCCAAGGTCATCCGTGTAAGCAAAGGGGACACGGTATACAG
The DNA here is from genome assembly GCA_017652545.1 of Lachnospiraceae bacterium. The sequence goes on along the minus strand of JAGCAV010000170.1, from coordinate 1,915 downwards.
AGCCCATCGTGGAGCGGATCACCTTCGGGTTGCTGATGTCCACACAGCCTCTGCTCATGAGAATGCCGGTGATGCCGGCACCCTCCCCGGAGCGCAGGATCGTCCCGAGATTTCCCGGATCCTGAAGATCCTCCAGGATCATCAGCAGCGGTTTCCGGCCGGACATCCTTCCCAGGAGATCTTCTTCCTTATAATGATATCCGCGGAGCAGGCACAGCACCCCCTGGGGGTTCTGTGTGTCGGACATGCGCCTGAAGACCTCATCCGAGACCGTCTCACACGGAGCCTTCTCAAATAAGGCCCTGTTCTTTTCCCAGATCTGGCCGCCGCGAAAGCTTTCAGAAACATACACCTGCACCACCCTGTCCGACGGCGCTTCCAGGAACATCTTCGGGCCCTCCACGACAAACAGGTCCCGCTCCTCCCGTTCCCGGGCTTTCTTCTGCAGGGCGATCGTGTCCCTCACATGCCGGTTTGATGAACTGGTTATCATGATGTTCCCCCGTTACCTGATCGACAGCGCCTTGCTCACCCTGATCATATACGGATCCATCTCTTTCTGCATGGTCAGCGCCTCATAGATATCAAAGTCCGTATATCTTCCGTTCACAAAAGCGACCACCCGGTTGACCGTTCCCTTTGCAAGAAGGTCAGCCGCGTAGGCACCCATCATGGAACCGGCGACCCTGTCACGGCAGGTGGGGCTTCCGCCTCTCTGCATATAGCCCAGGATCGTCGCCCGGCATTCCACTCCCGTGGCAGCCTCGATCCTCCTGGCCATGGAGGTCGAATGGCCGATGACCTCCGCGTTCACAATAATATAGTGTTTTTTACCCCGTTTACGGCTCTCCATGATGTTGTTGATCAGCTTCTCCTCATCATAGTCGTAAGCCTCCGGGATCAGAATCTCCTCAGCGCCGTTTGCCATGCCGCACCACACCGCGATGTAACCGGCGCTCCGGCCCATCACCTCAATGATGCTGCAGCGCTCGTGGGAGGTCGATGTATCCCTGACCTTGTCAATGGCGTCCATCGCCGTGTTCACAGCCGTGTCAAACCCGATCGTATACTCCGTACAGGAGATGTCCAGGTCGATCGTTCCCGGGATCCCGATGGTGGGAATCCCCTGCTCGGCCAGCTTGCAGGCACCTCTGAAAGATCCGTCGCCGCCGATCACCACCACGGCATCGATCCCGTGTTTCCTGCAGATCTCCGCGGCCGCCTGCTGTCCTTCCAGCGTATGGAACTCCTGGCAGCGGGCTGTCAGCAGAATCGTTCCGCCCCTCGCGATGGTCTCGGACACACTCTTGGTGTCCATATCCCTGATGTCCTCATTCAGCAGGCCCTTGTATCCCTGGTAAATTCCCTTGACCTGCATCCCGTTCCCGATCGCTTTCCGCACCACGCCGCGAATGGCGGCATTCATGCCCGGCGCATCTCCGCCGCTTGTCAGAACACCGATTGTCTTGATTTCACTGGCCATCACACAACCTCCATTTCCTGTGTGAGTCAAAAGAACCGTCCCTGCCGACTCACCTGACTTTTACATTTTCTTCCCCGAACGCGTCCTTCAAAGCGCCGATCACTTCTTTTGTTGCCTTGACCGGACAGGCGCGACCCAGCTTCGCGATCGACCTGGGATCCCGCACATAGATGATGATCTCATCGTTGCCCGTATCTGCCGATGCGATCTGCCGGATCTCTCCCGCACGCTGCAGATAAGCTTCCTTTGTGGGAAACTGGATCCAGATCTGCGCATGTACGTCCTCAAACCGCCATATTCTTTCGCAGATCAGCTTGCTGGCTTTATCCTCCTCAGCGGAAACCTTACCCTGTACAAAGAGCTTCGCGTCTTTTTCCAGCATCGGACCGTATTTCTCATAATCCTTGGGGAACACGATCACTTCCAGCGTTC
>JAGCAV010000169.1 GCA_017652545.1 Lachnospiraceae bacterium | reverse complement strand
GTGTCATCCCGCATGAAGTACATACAGTGCCGGCTGTATGGCCGACGCTTTCACAGCCCGCAGCCTGCGCCGCCACGGTTCCCGGCGTGTGTGTCCCATGGACCGGGCATTCGCCGCCGGTCTTTCCGGACCACGAAGATGCGCTCATCGGATAGGCGCCGTAAAATGCGCCTGTTTTATATTCCTTATCCCGCACATGCCAGTTGCCGAATTCCTCCGCGGAATCCCCTTTCAGGAACCACCGCCATTTTGTCTGTACCTTCCCGGCATCCCAGGTGGAATCAACATTAAAGTACCGGTTTCCCAGACGGACAATGTTCCAGGCATGCTCCTCCGTCTCGCTTCCTGACACGCCGACTCCTCCGATCACGCGGCAGTCTATGCCCATTTCAAGAAGCAGTCTGTACAATGCCACGGAGAATCCCTGGCAGACGGCCGTCTTATCGATCAGCGCGGCATATCCTGTATACATCGTCAGGTAATTCGGGTTCGTATAGCCCCTCATATCGAACTTCACGTTCTGGGTGAGATAACCGTAGGCGGCCTTTGCCCTGGAATAGGAATCGCCGCCCGCATTTTTCAGCGAGGGAAGGACATTTCTCACCGCAGCGTCCATGGCTGCTTCCTGCGCGTAAGTCGTATAGTAATTCATGGTGAAGGTGGCAATATAGAACCTGGTGCTGCCATAGCTGTATTTATGAAGCGTGCTGTAGGTTCCTCCGATCTGGTACCGGATATAGTCACCCTCTGTCGGAACGCCCGTATGCTCCATGGCTTTTTCCAGCGCTGCCCTGGCTGCCGCCAGTGCGCCGTTCGTGGTCACATCTCCCGTCAGCCCGATGGTAAAGAGCGTATTTCTGTTCTTCAGATGGGGTTTGATCTCCGCTGCCAGCGGTCCGGTCTGCGTCGTCAGAAAGTATCCCTGATTCTCAAGAATGTCTTCCGCATCAAATATAATGGTCTCTTCTCCCTCTTCGATCCATTCATCCTCTGAGGGATCTTCCTCGCCGGCATACAAACTGATGGCTGCTTCCTCCGTCCACGCCGCAAGCCCTTCCCCGAGCGCCTGCGCCGTTTCGCGGGCCAGACGGTCTGCATCCGCTTCACACGCCAGGAGGTCTTCTTCAGCCGGAAGCAGATCCTCCTCGCCGATCACATTCTCATACACCGGATTGACCCAGGCATCCGTCAGGACCTCCTCCTCGGTCAGCTGAAGGTCCTCAAAACCGGCCGGCAGATCTGTCTCTTCCTGTGCGAACAGCTCCTGTTCCGACAGCTCTTCCATCAGTCCGGGATCCTCATCCAGGATCAGCTCATCCTCATCGCTGCCAAAGTCCGCCGCGCTTTCCTGCTCGTCCTGCCCGATCACCTCTTCTTCAGGCCAGATGACAATCGGCTCCTCCCCTTCTGTCATCTCCTCCACGACGCTCTCCCCAAAGAGCAGCTCCTCCGAAGGGATCTCCTCATAAAAATCCTCCGAAGGGATCTCCTCATAAAGATCCTCCGTAACCGGATCCGGTTCTGATGAAAAAGCGGCTGCCGGAGAGCCGGCCAGCATGACGCAGGAAAGCAGAAGGGCAAGCAGCCGCTTTCCCCGGACAGCACTCGTTTTCAGCGTGTGCCCGGTGAGCCGTCCTGTTTTCTTTTTTAAATCTTTCTGAACCAAACCTTCACCTCTTATTTATTGCATTGATTGTGCATTGACTGCAGGCTCACTGCAGGTCAGGATACTGTCCCTTTGCCCTGAGATCGGCAAGGGCCTGCGTCACGGTTTCCTTGTCCTCCCGGTAGGTCATCCCGTACCACTTGTCATCAGTCGGCAGCACCCTGACCGTTGCCTTTTTCTCCTTAAGCAGGCAGTCCACCACAAAGGGAAGATAATACTCGCATTTGAGCGGGTTGACGGGAAGATTGTCTTCCAGAAAGCGGACGAACCGCCTGTCAAGCTCCGTCAGGAAACTCTTTGTAAATCCCCACATGTTCATGGAAACCAGGCTTTTCGGATCGATCGAAATCCATGTCTCCCCATCGTCTTCAGAATAGGCTGTCCCGTCTTCTGTCCTGATGATCCGTGTTCTTTCCACGATATCCGTAAGGCAGGATTCATCGTCTGTCTGACAGACCCCCCTGGACACATAACCGTTCTCGGTCACCGTATTTTCCAGTACATAACCGGCCATGGCATAGCGGTACAGGTCATCATCCTCATGCGTGACCAGATAATCATAGATCAGGCGGAAGGCCTGCGGGCCGTAATAATCATCCGCGTTGATCACGGCAAAAGGACCGTCAAGATATCCGGCGGCGCTGCGGACAGCATGCGCTGTTCCCCAGGGTTTCTTTCTGCCTTCCGGAACAGAGAATCCCTCCGGCAGATCGGTGATCTCCTGGAATGCGTAGGAAACGCGCATCTTTTCGGAAGTGCGGTCTCCCACTGCTTCCCGGAAGATAGCAAGTTTCTCGCGCTTGATAATAAAAACCACCTCTTCAAAACCGGCAGCGGCGGCATCACTGATCGAATAGTCCATGATGATGTGTCCCTTCTCATCCACGGACTCGATCTGTTTCATTCCTCCGAACCTGCTGCCCATCCCGGCAGCCATGATCACAAGCACCGGTTTTTTCTTCATGCTGATATCCTCCTTCCAGGTTTTGTGCGTTCCTTCTTTGTATAATCATATCATATATTCCCCCGTTCCACAAAGCAGGTTTCATCCTGTCCGCATAAAAAACCATGTTTCACCAAATCAACTGGCAAAGTTTTTGCTCGTGTATTACAATCAGACGCGTAACATACAGACCGTTCCGGCGACGCGGATGACAGGGGGCCAGCTATGATCACCAGGCATTATGATCTTTCTGTTTCCATTCCGGCGCTTTCTCTGATCGGAGTTCCCGAACAGGAATGCGTCTTCTTTGATATCGAGACCACCGGATTCAAGGCTGCCTGGTCACGGGTATATCTGATCGGGGCGGCGCTGCGCACCTCAAAAGGCTGGCGGATCATGCAGTGGATGAGCGAGGGTGACGAAGAAGAAGCC
>JAGCAV010000168.1 GCA_017652545.1 Lachnospiraceae bacterium | reverse complement strand
TGGGATCCGAGAGCGTATAAATGGCATGCCCCATACCATAGATCAGACCGCTGTGGTCGAACGCGTCTCCTTCAAGGATCCTGATCAGGTAGGCATTCACTTCCTCCTCATTTTCCCAGTCATACACATTTTCCTTGATATCAGCGAACATCCGCTGCACCTTCAGGTTGGCGCCGCCGTGTTTCGGTCCCTTAAGGGAGCCGAGCGAAGCCGCCACCGCGGAGTATGTGTCAGTCCCGGTGGATGAGACCACGTGGGTCGTAAAGGTCGAGTTGTTACCACCGCCGTGCTCCGCGTGAATGACCAGACACGCATCCAGAACGCTGGCTTCCAGCTCCGTATACTTTCCATCATCCCGCAGCATGCGCAGCAGATTTTCCGCAGTGGAGAGCTTCGGATCCGGATAGCGGATCACCAGGCTCTTGCCGCAGTTATAGTGCTGGTACGCATGATACCCGTAAACAGCGATCAGCGGCATCGTTGTGATCAGGATCAGGGACTGCCTCAGGATCGCCGGTATGGACGTATCTTCCGGGTCGTCGTCATATGAGTACAGGGTCAGCACGCTCTTCTGCATGGCGTTCATCAGGTTCTCGCTGGGCGCCTTCATCACCACATCGCGCACGAACTTGCTCGGAAGTTCCCTGTATCTTGCCAGAAAGTCCACAAATTCATCCAGCTGCTTCTGCGTGGGCAGCGCGCCGAACAAAAGCAGGTACGTAATCTCCTCGAAATTGAACCTTCTCCCGGAGAATCCTCTCATCAGGTCTTCAATCTTGTAGCCCTGGAAGTACAGTTCCCCGTCAACCGGAACCTTCCTGCCGCCCACGATCTGGAAACCGTTAACATCCGATATCTCTGTCAGGCCGGTCAGTACGCCTTTACCGTTGGGTTCGCGAAGGCCTCTCTTGACGTCATACTCCTGATACAGGTTGACGTCCAGCGCGCCTGAAATCATGCAATAGCGAACAAACTCATTCAGCTGGTCGTCCCTAAGGTGCCTGTCATCTGCATTGCTCATTGTTTATCCCTCATTTCCTTCATATACGATTACCGGCGTACCGATCTTAACGGTATTGTAGATCTGCTCCACAGCTTCCAGCGGAGTATTCACACACCCGTGAGATCCGTGCGTCAGATAGATGGTCGAGCCGAAATAATAACGGGTCTGCATGTCATGAATGCCGATATTGCCGTTGAACGGCATCCAGAAATCCACCGGAGAGCGGTATCCCTCGCCCACCAGGACATAATCCGTCATCTTTGCGTCGATTGCCCATACGCCTCCGGACGGTGTGGCGTTCCCCTGTGAGGGATTGCCGGTGACAACCGGGGTGTCCACCACCAGTTCACCGTCCTTGTAGCACCACATCTCCTGCCGTTTGATGCAGATCTCCACATAAGTGGAACCGATGTCGTTTTCTGCCCGGCTTCCGGCCGTATACATATAGACCGGATCGATCTTCCCGGTGCGTTTCTCCCGGATCGCATTAAGAAGCTCCCGCCCGGTCGCCTCCCTGTCCATGGCCCATCCGTAGTCGCCGCCGTAAAGCGTCTCGACCGTCCCGATTGACGAATAGAACGTTCTCGTGCCGCCGAAGGTATCGTACCGGTCAGCGAGCTCATTCGCGTAGTGATAGACCGCGTCTTCGCTGATCATGTACCCGTCTTCACCGTCCGGAACAACGAACTCCATGATTTTGGCTGTATCAAGATGCTCGCTCCTGTCCTCAAAATCATAGATCAGATCCGCGCCGAGCAGGGCATTCTTCTTCTCCGCTTCCTCCGCCAGGGCTTCATCATCCGAGTAGATCTCCGGATCAATATAGCACTCGCGGAATTCCAGGATCACTTCGCTCTCCTCATGATCAAGCGCTTCGATCACCGCCGCGCGGACCTTCTCCGGATCCAGCTTTGTTCCCATCTCCTCGGGTACGATCTCATATCCCTCATCCGTTTCTCCCAGATACGCGTCATGGGGCTCGATCACGTTTTCTGTCCGGAAGCAGCCCAGTTCCTGCAGAGCCTCTCCGATCCTGTCTGCATCATACGCAGTCTGAATCGGGGTGGGTGTTCCCCTGCGCACCAGCATCATGACCGGCCAGAACAGGGAATACTGTCTTTTAAGCCTGGCATCGATCGCCCCGTCATCTACATAGTGCATGCCGATGCTCTGCGCCGTAAGCGCTTCGGAAACGCCGTACCGCTCCTTGAGCGTCAGCACATGGCTTTCCACGCGTTCCTGCACCTGTTCCTTTACCCATCCGCTCTCTTTTCCCGTACAGTTGATCCCCAGAATGGTTGTCCCGGGATAGAACCGCCGGGCAAAATAGACCGCCATCACCAGATAGGCGATGATCAGGATCGACCCGAGCGCAGTCATGATCATGGTGACCGGGTCGTGCGCTTTCAGCAGCGCGATATAACCGGCAACGCCCTCCGCACCGGTCTCCGGTTTTTTCCCGGTTTCCGAAGCGGATGAACCCTCCTCCCGGTCATAACGGCTTCCGCTTTTGATGTTTTTAGGATCATACCGGCTGCCTGTTCTGATCTTGTCCGGATTATACCGGCTGTCTTTGGAGATATCCGTGTTTCGCGTGAACCGCTCCTGCTTTTTCTCCTTATTCTCCTTGTCTTTCTCCCCTGTTTCAGACATCCCATCCTCCCCATATACGGGATGATTCCCGACATTATCTAAATACAAAACGGCCCACTGAGAACCATCCCCAGTGGGCATAACGCTCTGTCTTGCTTTTGAACAAATCCAAATCAGGGATGCTTACACACGGTCACGGTCACGGTTCTTTTCCTTATGCTTGACCGTTCCGCGATAGATCAGTGCCCACAGTGCGCTGAGCAGCAGCCATGCGGCATAGCTTCCCATTGTAACCAGACCGATATAGTCATCCGGTGCCATCGGCAGCATGGCCAGTACGGTCAGGCCGCAGCCGACAAACCCCATGAAGATGGCAAATCCGGGGATCCTTCCGATATCAATGCCGTTCCTGACATTGGTCCTGATCACGCGGATGCCGTAGAGCACCTGAATATAGTACAGGATCGCGAAAACTGCGATCAGGATCATGATCAGCAGTACGATAATGCCCGCGATCAGTGACATCATGGAGGCAGCCGCACCGGCTGAGACCACGAAGGCCACACTGAATACGATAGCAGCGATCAGAACGGCACAGACGCCGATGAACTTGATGATGATCGCCACGCGGCTTAATGTATAGCCGGCTGTTGAGATCTCTTTTCTCTTATTGGTCGTTGAGAAGAACGCCATCCAGAGACCGATCATCAGAAGGAGCACGGGAATGCAGGCCGCGAACCCGGCGCCCATCAGATACCATCTGTTCACACCGTTGATCATGTCCACGATGGAATTCATAAATGACACTGCCACATTCTGGCCGGTCATCTTCGTGATCGTATGGCTGACCGTTGAAGTATTTGTGATGGCATTGCCCAGGGCAATGTTCAGGAT
>JAGCAV010000014.1 GCA_017652545.1 Lachnospiraceae bacterium | reverse complement strand
TTCAGTCCGGTGTGAATTGAGAGATGAAGGAAATGCTTAACAGAACAGAAATATTCCGGCAGTGGCTGCGTATCATCATCGGTCTGCTTGTCTTCGCGTTTGGGGTACATCTGACCATTTTTGCCAACATCGGACTGGCGCCCTGGGATTGCCTGGGAATGGGGATCGCGCGTCATACGCCCTTAAATTACGGGATATCCATGACACTGATGGCGGTGCTCATACTGGGGATCGACCTGTTTTTGAAGGAACGGATCGGATACGGGACGGTGATCGACGCGCTCCTGACAGGGAATTTCGTCCAGTTTTTCAATGATCTCAATCCGCTGCCATTGAACAAGAGCCTGGGCTCGGGCATTTTGATCATGCTCCTCGGATTTGTGATCATGGCGGTGGGCATGTGGATCTACATGCGCGCGTGCCAGTGCTGCGGACCGCGTGACTCGCTTCTGGTGGGGATCGGGAAGAGGATGCCGAAGGTTCCCATCGGGATGGTCGAGATCATCATCTGGGCCGGCGTGCTGCTGGCCGGCGCGCTGCTGGGAGGACCGGTCGGTGTCGGAACGCTGATCAGCACTTTCGGGGCAGGCGCGGTTATGCAGGTCGTATACCATTTTCTTCATTTTGAGCCAAGAGACCTGATACACAGGGATATCAGATACATTACCAGGTGCCTGGCTGCAGGCAGATAACGCTACGCCCTGTCAGAGGGCACAGACAACAGGAGAACCGATACGTAAAAAGGAGAGATATGCTATGGCCAAGATCGTGGTAATCGGCGCAGGCAGCGCCATTTTCGCCAAGAACCTGCTGGGGGATCTGATCCTGCTGGAGGATGTGCCGGTGGAGGAGATCGCGCTTGTTGACATCAATGAAGAAAAACTTGGGGTCATGGAGCAGGTCATCACAAAGATGATCAGACAGCGTGGAAGGCAGATCCGGGTGACCGCATCGACACAGCGGCGCGAGGTCCTGCCCGGGGCTGACTATGTGATCAATGCTGTCGGTGTAGGCGGACCGGAGATCTACCAAAGAGACCTGGAAATTGCTGACAGATACGGCGTTAAGCAGGTGGTTGGGGACATTGTCGGCCCGGCAGGTATTTTCCGGCTGCTCAGAGCCTATCCGGTTATGTATGGGACACTGAAGGATATGGAAGAACTGTGTCCGGACGCATACTACTTCAATTACACCAATCCCATGGCCGGACTCTGCCTTGCGCTGAACCGTCTCTTCAACCTTAAGATCTTCGGCTTCTGTCATTCCGTGCAGGGTACAGCCGGACAGATCGCTGACTATCTGGGCGTCGATCATGAACGTCTGAGCTACTGGGCAGCAGGCATCAATCACATGGCCTGGTATCTGCAGCTGAAAGTGGACGGAGAAGATGCTTACCCCCGGCTGAAGTCCATCACAGATACGCTGGAGAAAATGCATGAAGTTTCGGAGCGGGAACATGAATATCACTGGATCAATGAAGATCCGAAGATGAAATATCATTTTTCTGACGCGGTGCGCATGACGATCATGCAGCATTTCGGTTATTACAACTCGGAATCCCCCTACCATATGTCTGAGTACACACCCTATTTCCGGAAGAATGACGAGGAGATCCGCAGATACCGGGTGGAAGACAGATGGTGGCTGGCCCATGAACTGGCCAATGACGACTACTATGACGAGCTGAAGAGGCTGATCGGAAGCGGGGAAGACATCCCGTTCTCACTGACAGAGGAGTATGCGCCGCGTGTGATCCGGGCGATCGAGACGGGAATTCCGTTCCGGGCAAACCTGAATGTCATGAATACAGGTCTCATCTCCAACATGCCTGCCGACTGCTGTGTGGAGGTGCCGTGTTACTGCGACTCGGAGGGAATTCATCCCTGCTACGTCGGCCCTCTGCCGGATGGCCCGCTGGGACTGAACATGAGCAATGTTGCCGTCCAGAAGCTGCAGGCGAGAGCAGCCAATGAAAAGAAGCTGGAATGGATCTACCAGAGCATCCAGCTGGATCCGTTTACGGCGGCGCAGTGCACACTGGAGCAGATCCGGGCCATGACAGCGGAACTGATTGAGAACAACAGGGCATACCTGGAAGGATTTTCATAAGTATGGCGATTCGAACGATAAGACAGAAGCTGCAACGCAGAAGAAAAGAGGCGTAGACATGAGAATTACCCTGGAGGATGGAAGACCGGAAGACATGACAGGCAGACTTCCACGGGAAGTAAGGACATACGACTTTCTGGACAGCCTCTCCATTCCCTATCAGCGCACGGATCATGAGCGCGCGGACAACATGGAGGCCTGCAATGAGATCGATGCGGTTCTCGGTGTCATCATCTGCAAAAATCTGTTTCTCTGCAACAGGCAGAAAACCAGGTATTATCTTCTGATGATGCCGGGAGACAAGAAGTTCAAGACAAAGGAACTGTCCGCGCAGATCGGTTCGGCAAGGCTTTCCTTCGCGGATGCGGACGCCATGCTGAAATATCTGGACATAGAACCGGGGGCAGTCAGCATCATGGGGCTCATGAATGACAGTGAGAAGCATGTGCAGCTGCTGATCGATGAGGATGTGCTGGAAGATGAGTATATCGGCTGCCATCCGTGCGTATGCACCAGCAGCCTGAAGCTGAGGACAAAGGATGTTCTCGAGAAATTTCTGCCCGCGGCGGAACATGCCTACATGACAGTTCATCTGGTGGGTGAGGACTGAAAAAACGGGGGACCGTGCGCGAAGCATGGTCCCCCGGCCAGTCAGTGCCGGTCAGTTAGTGCCAGACAGTTACGGCCGGTCTGTTACTGATAACAGGCTGCCAGCTTTTTAAAAGCAGGCAATGACCGTCTGATCATATCGGTTGAGACGCAGTATGAGATGCGGACAAAGCCGG
>JAGCAV010000167.1 GCA_017652545.1 Lachnospiraceae bacterium | reverse complement strand
TATGAAGAACTGATCAGGATGAACCGCGAGGGAATGCTGGATTTCTCAAAGGTTCGCACGGTCAACCTGGATGAGTATATCGGACTCGGACCGGAGCATATCCAGAGCTTTCGGTATTTCATGGACAGCAGCCTGTTTGCAAGGATCAATATCGATCCTGCGAATACATATGTGCCGGACGGCTGTGCCCCGGATGAAGCGCTCTCCTGTGAAGAGTATGACGCACTGATCAGGAGTCTTGGCGGGATCGACCTTCAGATCCTGGGAATCGGACACAACGGACATATCGGGTTCAACGAGCCGGATGAGGCGTTTATCGCGGGAACGCATATGGTCGAGTTGACGGAGGATACCCTTCGGGCAAATGCCAGCCTGTTTCCCGACCCTGAAGCGATGCCGAAGTACGCTGTGACCATAGGCATGGGAGCCATCATGCATGCGAAGCGCATTCTTCTGATCGCGAACGGCGTGGGAAAGGCAAAAGCCCTGCGGGCAGCCATAGAAGGCCCGGTCACCCCGAAGGTCCCGGCATCCATTCTGCAGCTGCATCCGGATGTGACCGTCATCTGTGATGCGGATGCGATGGGCGGTTAATGTGAAAGAAAAAATGCTTGACTGTATTGCAGTAAAGTAATAAAATGCAAAACAACCAAACCGTTGACGCGGAGATAACGGCAGCTAAGCCTTTACAGAGAGCCTGCGCGGCTGAGATGCAGGTGAGAAACTGACTGTCAAATGGACCGCTGAGGGCGCAGTCAAATGAATCCTGCCGATGAAGGATGATGAAGGATTCAGAGTATTCTGCGACGTGAGAGGGCAGACGTGACATGCCGGGGATATGCAGGTATCCTGTTAAGTGCACGGATCAGACCGTGAATCAAGGTGGCACCGCGGATAGCGTTAGATTATTCGTCCTTGACAAAGAAGCTTTCTTTGTCAGGGACTTCTTTTGTCTTTGGCAAAGTGTTTCCGGGTCATGAAAGGAGTATGACTATGATCAAAGAAGCCATTGTCAAAATCGTGAACAAAGGAGATCTGACTTATGAGGAGGCATATACGGTCATGAATGAGATCATGAGCGGGGAAACCTCCGCGACGCAGAATGCGGCGTTCCTTGCAGCGCTTTCCACCAAGAGTGCCAGGGCCGAGACGACAGATGAGATCGCGGGATGCGCGGCTGCCATGCGGGATCACGCGACAAAAGTGGAGACCGGTATGGACATATTTGAGATTGTGGGTACGGGTGGTGATAATGCAGGGAGCTTTAATATTTCCACGACCTCGGCGCTGGTGGCTGCGGCAGGCGGCATGAAGGTTGCCAAGCACGGAAACCGGGCGGCTTCCTCCCTGTGCGGAACGGCAGACTGTCTGGAAGCGCTTGGCGTGAACATTCATCAGTCGCCCTCCAGGTGTGTTGAACTTCTGAACGAGGCGGGCATGTGCTTCTTCTTCGCCCAGAAGTATCATACCTCCATGAAATATGTAGGCGCGATCAGAAGGGAGCTGGGGTTCAGGACGGTATTCAATATCCTGGGCCCGCTGACCAATCCGGGATCGCCAAAAAGGCAGCTGCTGGGCGTCTATGACGACTATCTTGTGGAACCGCTGGCGCAGGTCCTTGTCAATCTCGGCGTGACCAGGGGCATGGTCGTATATGCCACCGACAAACTGGATGAGATCTCCGTGAGCGCGCCGACAAAGATCTGCGAGATCAGGGACGGGTGGTACAAAACCTACATGATCACGCCTGAACAGTTCGGCATGGAACGCTCTGCAAAGGATGAGCTCAGGGGCGGAACACCGGCCGAGAACGCGCAGATCACCCTGTCGGTCCTGAGTGGAGAGAAGGGACCCAGGAGGAACGCCGTGCTGCTGAATGCAGGCGCTTCCCTGTATATTGGCGGTAAGGCCGACACATTTGAGGAGGGCATCAGCCTTGCCGCACAGATCATTGACAGCGGGAAGGCCATGGAAACGCTGAAGAAAGTCATCGAGGTGAGCAACCGGCCGGAGGAAGCGGAATGACAATACTGGATCAGCTTGCGGAGCATGCCCGGGAAAGAGTGAGGGAAGCCGGAAGGGTACTGCCGCCCGGCGAGATCAGGGCCCGTGCGCTTGCCATGGAAAAAGGTACATTTGCATTTGAGAAGGCCCTGAAGGCAGGCGGCATGTCGTTCATCTGCGAGTGCAAAAAGGCGTCACCCTCAAAAGGCCTGATCGCACCGGATTTTCCTTACCTGCAGATCGCCCGGGAATATGAAGCTGCCGGGGCCGACTGCATCTCTGTCCTGACGGAACCGAAATGGTTCCTTGGCAGTGACCGGTATCTGCAGGAGATCGCCAAGACGGTTTCCGTTCCGTGCCTGCGCAAGGACTTCACGGTGGACGCCTACATGATCTATGAGGCGAAGCTGCTGGGAGCGTCAGCGGTGCTGCTGATCTGCTCGATCCTTGAACCGGAACAGATACGGGAATATCTGGGGATCTGTGACGAGCTGGGGCTGTCCGCCCTGGTGGAAGCGCACGACGAGGAGGAGGTGCGGATGGCACTGAGCGCCGGCGCCGGGATCATCGGGGTGAACAACCGGAACCTGAAGGATTTTTCGGTCGATACAGCGAACAGCAAAAGACTGCGGGAAGTGATCCCGGAGGATGTGCTCTTCGTATCGGAAAGCGGTGTCAGAAACGCGCAGGACGTGGCGGCGCTGCGGGAGATCGGCGCAGACGCAGTGCTCATCGGAGAGACGCTGATGCGTGCCCCGGACAAAAAAGCCAAACTGAAGGAATTAAAGGGGGAAGCATGACGAAGATCAAGCTTTGCGGGCTTTCACGCATCTGCGACATCGAAGCGGCGAACGCGCTGCAGCCGGACTATATCGGGTTCGTGTTCGCCCCGGGGAGCAGAAGAAGGGTATCCGTGCAGACAGCGCTGGAACTTAAGCAGGCACTTTTGCCGGATATTACGGCAGTCGGCGTGTTTGTGGATGAAGAGGCCGAACGCGTTGCCGGGCTTCTGAATAAGGGAATCATTGACATGGCGCAGCTGCACGGGCATGAGGATGAAGCATATGTGGAAAAGCTGCGTACGCTGACAGATCATAAACTGATCCAGGCTTTCCGCATCCGGACCATGGAAGATGTCCGTAAAGCCTGCCGGAGCCGGGCGGATTATGTGCTGCTGGACTCCGGTGCCGGGACAGGCAGGCCTTTTGACCGTGAACTGGCACGGGAAGCGGACAGGCCGTATTTCCTGGCGGGCGGACTGGATCCGGAACATGTGGGGGAGGCCATCAGGGAACTCGCGCCTTACGCGGTGGATGTCAGCTCCGGGATCGAGACAGACGGACTGAAGGACCCGGAAAAAATGGCAGCTTTTGTCAGGGCAGTAAGAGAACGCAGCAGCAGGAAGGAAGGGATGTAAAAAATGACAAATCCGAACGGACGCTTCGGCATTCACGGCGGACAGTATATACCGGAGACACTGATGAACGCCGTGATCGAACTGGAGAAAGCATATAATCACTACAGAAATGATCCCGCATTCAACCGGGAACTGGAGGTGCTGTTCAATGAATATGCCGGCAGACCTTCCAGACTGTATTTCGCTGAAAAAATGACCCGTGATCTGGGCGGCGCGAAGATCTATCTGAAGCGCGAGGATCTCAATCATACCGGGGCCCATAAGATCAACAATGTGCTCGGACAGGCGCTTCTGGCAAAGAAGATGGGCAAGACCAGGCTGATCGCGGAGACCGGGGCCGGGCAGCACGGCGTCGCCACTGCCACAGCGGCTGCCCTGATGGGCATGGAATGTGTGGTATTCATGGGAGAGGAGGATACTGTCCGCCAGGCGCTCAATGTGTACCGTATGCGGCTTCTGGGAGCAGAGGTGATTCCGGTAAAGACCGGCACCGCGACTTTGAAGGATGCCGTCTCCGAGGCCATGCGGGAGTGGACCTCACGCATCGACGACACCCACTACTGCCTGGGTTCCGTGATGGGCCCGCATCCCTTCCCCACGATCGTCCGTGATTTCCAGGCTGTGATCTCCAGGGAGATCAAAGAGCAGATCCTGGAAAAGGAAGGCCGGCTTCCGGATGCCGTGATGGCCTGCGTGGGCGGCGGCTCCAACGCGATCGGCAGTTTTTATCATTTCATTGAGGACAGGGATGTGGCCCTGATCGGCTGTGAAGCTGCGGGCCGGGGCGTGGACACTTTTGAGACCGCGGCGACCATCGCGACCGGAAAAGTCGGTATTTTCCACGGAATGAAATCATACTTTTGCCAGGACGAATACGGACAGATTGTGCCGGTCTATTCCATTTCCGCCGGGCTGGATTACCCGGGGATCGGGCCGGAACACGCCTGGCTCCACGATTCCGGCCGGGCACAGTATGTGGCGGTTACAGACGATGAAGCCGTCGATGCGTTTGAGTATCTGGCAAGGATGGAGGGGATAATCCCTGCGATCGAATCGGCTCACGCGGTAGCCCATGCCATGAAGATTGCCCCTGAAATGACACCGGATCAGATCATCGTGATCACCATATCCGGACGCGGT
>JAGCAV010000166.1 GCA_017652545.1 Lachnospiraceae bacterium | reverse complement strand
TCGAAGCCGAAGATAAAGTCGTCAGCTGTCACAGCCTGTCCGTCAGACCAGGTGATATCGTCCCTGAGGGTGAATGTCCAGGTCATCATGTCATCGCTGATATCGACCGATGCGGCCTGGCCGAGCGTCGGTTCTCCTTCAGCGTCCAGCTTGTAAAGGCCTTCATACAGATGACGGCAGGCTGACAGACCGTTCAGGGTTCCGACGGTCGCGGTGTTCAGAACCATCGAATCCTCTCCGCCTCCGGTAACGGTGATCGCCAGCTTTTCTTCCGCGGCCATAGCACCCATCGTCATGGCAGCTGCCAGGATCCCGCTTACAGCGGCGACCATTAACTTCTTACCCAGATTTGTCATGTTGTTTCCTCCTTTTTATTTGTGTTACATGCCGCTTTATCATCAGTTCCCGTTTTTGCGGGAACCTGTGATACGTGTTGTAAACAGATCATTTTTTCATTTTCGGATCCAGCGCGTCCCGCAGGCCGTCACCGAACAGGTTGAACGAAAGAATGATCAGACTGATCAGCGCCGCCGGGAACACGACCCTGTAGGGATAGCTGGTGATGCCGTTGAGCGCCTCACTGGTCAGTGAACCCAGACTGGCCATGGGGGCGGACACACCGATGCCCAGATAGCTCAGAAAGGCTTCCGTAAAAATAGCAGACGGGATCTGGAGCATAACGGTTGCGATCAGCTGGCCGATACAGTTGGGAAGCAGATGCTCCCTGATCAGCCTGCCGCGTGAGCACCCAAGCGCCTGTGCGGCTGTAACGAATTCCAGGTTCTTCAGCTGAAGGATCTGTCCGCGGACGATCCTGGCCATGCCGACCCAGTACAGCAGACCGTACACGATGAAGATCGCGATCAGTCCGGAACCGATCACTGCAGTCCGCGGAAGGCAGGGACCGATGAGATCAGGTAATCAAGCGGTTCACTGATGACCATTTTGATCACGACGATCAGCAGGATCTCGGGGACTGAATAGATGATGTCGACAATACGCATCATCACGATATCGACCCGGCCTCCGAACAGACCGGCAATGGATCCGTAAATGCTCCCCACGATCATGACGATCACAGCTGAGACCAGGCCTACGATGATGGAGATCCGTGAGCCGACCATACAGCGCACCAGGATATCCCTGCCCAGCCTGTCCGTTCCGAAGGGATGCCTCAGACATGGCCACAGTGCCTCGTCCCCTCTCACCTGCTGGTCATAGCTGAAGGGAGAAAGCATCGGTCCGATAAAGGCAAATATGATCAGGAGCAGAATAATGATCATTGCCACCATGGCGATCTTATTTGATTTCAGGCGGATCCAGCTTGCCCTCCAGTATCCGATCTCCTCTGTCTCAAGGTTTTCCTCTTCGAAGAAATCTGCACCGAGGGGGGTAAAATCCTCAGGTTTGATTTTATTCTGCAGGCTTAATGCACTCAGTTTCATCTTGTATCTCCGGTTTCATTTACTTCAGTCCAGCGTGATCCTCGGGTCCACCACTTTGTACAGGATATCACAGACCAGATTCATGATCACGATCAGGGTTGAATAGAAGATCGTCACGCCCATGATCATGGTATAGTCGCGGCTGCTGATGGAACTGACAAAGTATCTTCCGAGTCCCGGCACATTGAACACGCTTTCCGCGACAAAGCCGCCGGTCAGGATGTGGGCCGTGAGCGGTCCCAGATAGGTAATGACCGGGATCAGGGAGTTCTTCAGGGCGTGTACGAACACCACCACTGCCTCAGACATGCCCTTTGCCCGTTCCGTGCGCAGGTAATCCTGATTCATGACCTCCAGGATGCTGGCTCTCGTAAGCCTGATCAGATAGGATGTGGGATAAAGCGCCAGCGTGATCACAGGCATGATCACCCCGCCCGGCTTGTTGTAACTGACCGGGAGGATCCCCAGGTTAACCGCAAAAATGATCATCAGTGTCGATGCGACGACATAGCCGGGCATGGATATGCCCAGGGATGACAGGACCCGTATGATGTTGTCAGGCAGCCTGTCCTTGCATAGTCCCGATATGCACCCGAGAATGATGCCCAGGACAACGGCGACCGCCAGTGCTCTGAGTCCCAGCCGCATGGACACCCTGAATGATTCGGAGATAATGTTATTCACAGCCCTGCCCTTCTGAAGAACATAGCTCGTTCCCATATCCCCTTTCATCAGATTTGACAGGTATCTGCCGTACTGAACATATACCGGCTGGTCCAGCCCGTATTTTGCGATCAGGATCGCCCGGTTTTCTTCCGTCGCCTTCTCGGACATGAACGGATCACCCGGCATCAGGTTCATCAGGAAAAAAGTCACCGTAATGATCGCGAAAAGGCTCAGGATCGCCAGTAATATTCTTTTTATAATGTATCTTGAAGTCTGCATAGATCACTCCCAAACGCCCACCGTCCACAGTGCGCGAAATTCTGATTATGACAGAAGACCCGTCATGCAAAACCTTTTTTACAGATCATGGCAGGCTGCGAAGTGGCCCGGCGTGATCTCCCTCAGCTGCGGCATGGCTTCACTGCACTGAGGGCCCGCTTTCGGACATCTGGTCCTGAATGGGCAGCCTGACGGCGGATTGAGAGGACTGGGTATCTCTCCGTCCAGCTTGATTCTCTTTCTTTTCTCGGAAAGATCCGGGTCCGCGATCGGGATCGCCGACAGGAGCATCTGCGTGTAGGGGTGCAGCGGTGTCCTGTACAGGGTCGCGCTGTCTGTCAGTTCCACCATGTGTCCCAGATACATCACGCCGATGCGGGTGGAAATGTGCTTGACGACCGCCAGGTCATGGGCAATAAACAGATATGTCAGCTGACGCTCCTTCTGCAGATCCTCCAGCATATTCACGATCTGCGCCTGGATCGACACATCCAGCGCTGATACGGGTTCATCACAGACAATAAACTCCGGATTGACTGCGAGCGCCCGGGCGATTCCGATCCTCTGGCGCTGACCGCCGGAAAACTCATGCGGGAACCGGTTGTAGAACTCCCGGTTCAGCCCGACCAGCCTCATCAGCTCCAGGATGCGGTCCCTGCGCATGGCCTTATCAGGATACATCTTCTGGATATCCATGGCCTCGCCGATGATGTCCGAGACTGTCTTTCTCGGATCCAGGGAAGCATACGGATCCTGAAAAACGATCTGCATTTTACTGCGGAACGGATTCATGTTCTTCCCGATAATGGACTCGCCGCCAAAAAGGATATCTCCCCCGGTCGGTTCCTCAAGCCGGAGGATCGTTCTGCCGAGGGTCGTCTTGCCGCAGCCGCTCTCACCGACAATGCCGAGGGTCTCACCTCTGCTGATCTCAAAGCTCACATCGTCGACTGCCTTCAGCGGCGTCTTCCTGAGCAGGCCGGTCTTGACCGGAAAATACTTTTTCAGATGTCTGACTTCCAGTAATGGTTCCAACTCCACTCTCCACTCTTAACTCTTAACTCTTATCTCTTAACTCTCCGCACTCCGCTCTTCCTGAAGATCCCTGATGACCTTCCAGCAGGCTGTCTCCTGTCCGTCACCGGTCTGAACAAGCGGCGCGTCCTCCTTCACGCAGATCTGCATGGCATAGGCGCATCTGGGCGCGAACGCGCAGCCTGCACGCACACAGCTCATGTCAGGCGGATTGCCCTTGATGGGCTTAAGCCGTTCCTCACTGTCACTTTCCATGTTGGGAACGGATTCAAGGAGTCCCTGCGTATACGGGTGTTTCTGCTGATAGAAGATCTGCCTTTTGGATCCCTTTTCCACGATCTTTCCGGCATACATCACAATAATCTTGTCACAGATGTCAGAAACGACTCCCAGGTCATGGGTGATAAAGATGATGGCCATGCCCAGCTTTTCCTTCAGTTCCTTGAGCAGGTCGATGATCTGGGCCTGAATGGTCACATCAAGGGCGGTCGTCGGCTCATCCGCGATCAGAAGCTGCGGATCGCAGGACAGCGCCATGGCGATCATCACCCTCTGCCGCATGCCTCCGGAAAACTCATAGGGATACTGTCTGGCCCGCCGCTCGGGCTGATTGATGCCGACCAGGGTCAGCAGTTCGACGATCTTTTTTTTGCGTTCCTCTTTTCCGAGCGATGTGTGCTTTTTCAGGGACTCGTTCATCTGGTATTCCACTGTAAAGAGCGGATCCAGACTTGTCATGGGGTCCTGGAAGATCATGGCGATCCGGTTCCCGCGCAGCTGTGTCAGTTCCTGCCGGTCCATCTTCAGGATATCCTTTCCCTCAAAAAGGATCTCCCCGCTCTTGACCTTTCCGGTATCGGGCGTAAGCCTTAAGATCGCGTGTGAACAGACACTCTTTCCGCTCCCCGACTCACCGACGATGCCCAGCACCTCTCCTTTGTTCAGTGTATAGCTGATCCCCCTCACAGCCTGGATCTCACCGGACTTGTTGAAAAAAGAGATAGCCAGATCCTTTACTTCAAGGAGTACTTCGCCGTGATTTTCCATAGACCATATCCTCAGACAGGCAGATGACCGGGCCGGGCATGGATCAGACCGTCCCGCTGCTCAAAAAAGCAGGTGCACATGAATGTGCACCTGCAGACAATTGAATACTTGCATTTCGCAGCCCGGCCTTCCGCATATCTCAGGCCATCCGCGCTGCGAACAGCAACCTTAATAACAAAATGCACTTTTTTTGCCCAAATGGCAATTTCGCGAAAAATTATAGTCTTGCGGCGTCATTTTGTCAAGGTTAATGGCAGTGTTTTCGGTTATTTCCCCGTTATCTTTTTGGCATACAGCGCCAGCCGCCCTGCCTGTTTCTCATACATCAAAGCAGCTTCCGCCGATGAATTCCCTGACCAGCGAATTGACGGGAATCTGTTCGGAACTGATCGGGACAAAATAGTCCAGGAATTTCAGAAGTCTCCTCGCTTCCGTATACGCCGGAGACGACCTGTCTATGCCGAACAGCAGCGGCTGCGCATATACCTTAAGTACAGCAAGTTCATAGATCAGGGCAGAGTTGAACATCACGTCGGCACTCTCCTGGAACGGGAAGATGTAATTTTCTTCCCCGAATCTGACCGAAGGCCACATGGAGATGGTTCCCTCCGCGCTTGTTCCTCTGGTCCTGGCGTCCCGCACGATCCGGCGAAGGAGCCTGCCATCCGTGGTGGGAATCGGATCATGGTCATCGACTGACAGCTGTGTCAG
>JAGCAV010000165.1 GCA_017652545.1 Lachnospiraceae bacterium | reverse complement strand
GGTATGGGGGTGGATTCCATCATCACTTTCGATGCCCATGACCCCAGGGTCCAGAACGCCATTCCGCTGCACGGGTTCGAAACATATAATGCCACCTATCAGTTTATCAAGGGAATCTATAAGTCCACTCCCGACTTCATCCCGGATACGGAGCACCTGATGATCATCAGTCCCGATGAGGCCGGTATGAAGCGTGCCATCTATATGGCCAACGTTCTCGGTGTGGACATGGGCATGTTCTTTAAGAGGAAGGATTATACCCATTTTGAGAACGGGCAGAATCCGACCATTGCCATTGAGTTTCTCGGAGACAGCGTTGAGGGAAAAGATGTCGTCATCGTGGATGATATGATCTCCTCAGGCGAGACTGTTCTTGAGGTCGCCTATGCGCTGAAGCAGCGCCGGGCCAAGCGCGTTTTTATCTGCACGACCTTCGGCGTGTTTACCAAAGGATTTGAGAAATTCGATCAGGCGTACGCCGACGGCACGCTTCACCGGCTGCTTACCACCAATCTTGTCTGGCAGTCGCCCGAACTGCTCTCAAAGCCCTACTATACCGGATGTGATCTGAGCAAATTTCTGTCTCTGATCATCGACACAATGAACCACGACGGCTCTGTCAGTGATCTGCTTGATCCGTTTGACAGGATCGACAGCTATCTGGCAAAGCAGGGCGTCCGCAAAAAAGAGAAATAAAAAAAGAGACAAAAAAGCGGCAGCCGCACTCAGAAAAATGCGGCTGCCGTTCTTTTTGTCTCTTCAGTGAATTATTTGACCTCAGATCCGCAGAATGCGCACTTGGTCGCTTCGATATTGATCTCGGATTTGCAGTACGGGCAGACCTTTGTCGTCGGGGCAGCAGGTGCTTCCGGCTTTTTCAGCTTGCTGCTGGCTTTGTTGACTGCCTTGATGACCGCAAACAGGCAGGCTGCCACGATCAGGAAGTTCACAACGGCCTGGATAAAGTTGCCGATCATCAGATTGGCACTTCCGACCGTAATGGAAAGACCGGAAAAATCGATGCCGCCGCAGATCATGCCAATCACCGGTCCGATCACATCGTCAACCAGAGCTGTCACTATGGCGCTGAAGGCTCCGCCGACAATCACGCCGACAGCCATGTCCATGACGTTGCCGCGCATGATAAACTCTTTAAACTCTTTTACCATTCCCATTTTACACTTTTCTCCTTTCCCCTTTTTCATGATCATCCAGCATGGTTACGATGCCCGCAAATGGGCAGCTTGTATCCGTCTGCCAGTATATCACTTTAATACGATAAATTCCATATAAACTGTTATGAGTTTTCACAAACCTTTTCCGGGACACCCTACTTCAGTTCAAGTCCCCAGATCCTGCACGCCCGGGTCCCTACCACCACATAATTATTATAGACAGCATGCGAAGCTTCGATCACGCCTTCACTGAGCACAAACGAATCAAAGATGCCGCCGGTCAGTCCGTCCAGCAGGAACATTTTTCCGCCGCCCGTACAGTAGATCACTTTTCCGTTCCCGTTGTCATCATAAACGCAGACCGGTGACGACCAGGCATAAATGGTTCCATGATCCCATTTCAGTTCCCCGGTCTTTTTGTCGATGCATGCCAGCACGCCCTGCTCATACCCGCCGGTCCGTGAAACCGTTACATAGATATAATCCTCCAGCGAATTCTTTCCCAGCGCAATGGTCGACTGCACTCCGCCGGAAACGCCTTCCTGCGTGTAGCATTCATAGTCATGCTGCCAGACGATCTCACCATTCTCGGCATCGATCTTCCAGATGGGAACCGTGGCGGTGCTGTAGCTGCGCCAGCCGTAATGGAACGATGTGCTGACATACACATACAGGTGTCCGTCCTCCACGGAAAGCACAGGCGTCGAATTCGAATCATCCAGGATGTCCGCCACCCATACCAGCTGCAGGGTATTCAGGTCCATGCACATCAGGTTGCCCCCGTTATCGGCAATGAACATGTAGCCTTCATAAATGGCGGCGCTGGTCTCCATCCCGACCCAGTAGGACGCGCCGCTGGTCCGTGTGCCGGTGTATCTCCATTTCACGATCTGATCCGGATCGACAGAAACGGTTCCCGCCGCGGCATCATACATTGAATTCAGGTGGATCAGATAGAGGATCCCGCTCTCGCCCGGATAGATCAGGGTGTCTGAGGCCGCATCCACCAGCGGGGACGAATCAAAATAGCTCAGGGATCCGCGCAGCGAAAACGGATCGTTGTTGCCGAACTCATACATGACGCTGCAGTCGAGCAGATTGATGATAAAGACCCTGGAGGTCCCTTTTCCGCTGTCATAGCCGGCTCCCAGGTACATGATGGGATATCCCCTGGGATCCAGCGCCCCTGCGCCTTTAAATGTCCAGCCAAGATACAGCGCTTCCCTTGTCTCTTCGCCGGTCACCAGGTCCAGGAAGTAAACATACCCGTCCATACAGGCATAGATGACCTCCACAAGGTCTTCCTTCTCTTTGGCCCAGTCGTACATGTTCATGGCTGCTTTGACCTGCGCCGGCCACCTGACGATCAGGGGCTGCCCGGTCCAGCCGCTTCCGGTCCAGCTCGCGCTTCCGTAAGTCAGCCCGCCCGTTGTGTGATACCAGAGACTTTCGATGACATTCTCCGACAGATTCGCGGTTCCGTATGTCGGATCAGAGCGGAAATTATCACCCCGGAATGTGATCACACCTTCCACATCCGTATAGCTTTCGGGATATCCGAAATCCATATGATACAATGGCGTGTAGGCGCTCTGGTCCTCCAGGATGCTTCCGTTCACCTCTATGTCGGTCTGTGCGATCAGGCCTGAAGGCGCGGTAGCGGCAGCAGCCGCAGGCGTAAAGCTGATCCGGGTTGCCGCATCCGATCCCTCCCCGTCTGCTCCTGCCGCCTCTGTCAGGGATTCATACACAAAGCCTCCCCAGACGCGGTCTGTTTCTTCCTCTTCAACCTGCTTTCTTCCCTGCAGCAGTCTGGTAATCCTGTCAGCTTCCTTCATGAAAAACCCCGGGAAGGCAAATCGCAGCACCAGGCAGACGACTGCCAGGGTGCCCAGCACTGCAGCCAGGGAGATCAGTGCGATGCGAAGGGACCTTCTCTTCCCGAAACCGCTTCCCGCACGGATATCTCCCGGCCTTTTTTCGCTGTCTTCCTGAACATATCTGCTGTACTGACTGTATTTTTCATGATCGTTATCAGATCTGTTGTTATATCTTGTACCCATGCGGCCTGTCATGCCCCCTGTGGTTTTATATATTTACCCGATTATGTCCTTTTGGCGCTGTAATCATTGTATGATCAAAAGATAAAAAGTGCAATGCGTTCGTTTATCATCTTGCGTGCCTCCCTCTCCTGTGTTAAAATGAGGAACGCTTGGAGAGTTATCGAAGTGGTCATAACGAGCCGCACTCGAAATGCGGTTGTCCGTTCCGGGCACGTGGGTTCGAATCCCACACTCTCCGTCCTAGGCCGCGTCAAGCGGTCTATATTTTTAGAAAGGTGTGTTTATCCATGTATCAATCCGTTATTTTCGATCTGGACGGCACCCTGTTAAATACGCTCGACGATCTGACCGACAGTGTCAACGCGGCTTTATCGGCATTCCGTCTTCCTGAAAAAACGTCGGATGATGTCCGCCTGGCAGTGGGAAACGGCGGCAGGAACCTCATGCGAAGGGTCATTCCGGGAGGCGAAACGCATCCGGCGTTTCAGGAGATCCTGGATTACTATGTTCCATACTATGAAAACCACTGCCGTATCAAAACCAGGCCCTATGACGGGGTCATGGAACTTCTGGCCGGGCTGCGCCAAAAAGGAGTCGGCATGGCCATCGTCTCCAACAAGGGTGATGGCGCCGTGCAGGAACTGGCAGCGCAGTATTTCTGCGGAATCATCGATCAGGCTGTCGGCGAACGGGACGGCATCCGGAGGAAGCCCTCCCCCGACTCGGTGCTGGAAGCCATGCGTCTGCTCGGGAGTTCTCCAAAGGAAACGCTCTATGTCGGAGACTCCGAAGTGGACCATACCACCGCCGCAAACGCAGGCCTTGACCTTGCTCTGGTCACATGGGGTTTCCGGGACAGAGACACGCTTTCCGGGCTTCATCCGAAGTACCTGATCGACCATCCCGGCGACCTGCTGAATCTGTTCTGAGCGAGCCTGGGCATCCCTGCTGCCTGACGTCCGATCCGAAAACGGTACCGTTACTGATCATACAGTTCATATATAAGGAGATCGATTATGAAACTGCTTGAAGAAAGAATTCTGAAAGACGGCCATGTGAAACCCGGCAATGTGCTGAAGGTCGACAACTTCCTGAATCACCAGATGGACATGGAACTGTTTAATGCCATGGGTGAAGAATTCAAACGCTTATTTGCTGACAAGCCGATCAACAAGATCCTCACGATCGAAGCGTCAGGCATCGGGATCGCCTGTATCACCGCACAGCATTTCAATGTTCCTGTCGTATTTGCCAAAAAGGCACAGAGCATCAACCTGGACGGCGAGATGCTGACAACCAAGATCGAATCCTTCACGCACAGGAGAGTGTATGACGTCATTGTATCCAGGAAGTTCCTCGGAGAGGAAGACCACGTTCTGGTCATCGATGATTTCCTGGCCAACGGCTGCGCTGTCAACGGCCTGATCGATCTGATCCGTGATGCGGGCGCTACCGTTGAAGGCGTCGGCATTGCCATCGAGAAAGGGTTTCAGCCCGGCGGTGATCTGATCCGTTCCAAGGGAATCCGTGTGGAATCCCTGGCCATCATCGAAAGCATGAACGATCAGACAGGAGAGATCATTTTCAGGGAGCAGCCGTAAACCGTATTCCCTGTGCGGAACCCTGTGCGGAAAAAACGGATCATGACCGTCATTCGGTCCTGATCCGTTTTCTTTTTCTGAGTTCTTTGAAATAGGAAGAGAGCATTTCGGAGCACTGCTCCTCCAGCACACCTCTTGTTACCTCCACCTGATGGTTAAACCGCTCATCCTCCAGAATGTTCAGAAGGGATCCGGCACATCCTGCCTTCGGGTTCATGCAGGCGATCACACAGCGGTCGATTCTGGCCTGTACAATGGCGCCTGCGCACATCTGGCACGGTTCGAGCGTAATGTAGATGGTGCATCCCTCCAGACGCCAGTCTCCCAGCTTCCTGCCCGCCTTGCGGATCGCGCTGATCTCGGCATGAGCCGCGGCGCTTCTGTCCGTGTTCCTTCTGTTGTATCCTCTGGCGATAATCTTTCCGTCATGAACGATCACGCAGCCGATCGGGACCTCGTCCAGTGCCTGCGCCTTTAAAGCCTGCTTCAAAGCCTGCTGCATATAATATTCGTCTGATTTTATTCCGTTGGAAGCCATCTGATCTTTTCCTATATTAAAGACCCCGCTGCGTGCAGCGGGGCATTTTCATTTATTTCTTTTCAAAATTCAAAAAACCGCGCGCCTTTCTTCGACTGCCATCCACAGACGTTACCTCTACAGTTAACTCAGCCCAGGCACCCTTGCGTCACCCGGGAGCTCCTGCTTAGTGCTGCTCCGTTCCCGACCTGACACGGTTCACAGGTTCCCGCCGCACAAGACCCAGACGTCAACATCACTTATAGAGGGCTGCTCCACAGAATACCAGCCTCGGATCGGCATCACCCCTGCTGTAGCGGATTGCAGGTACAGGGCACCGCTATCTCCCCGGCTGCGCGGTCTCTATAATATACCCGAGATCATTCCATTTGTCAAACGAAAGCAGGGAATCAAAAGAGCCACGGAACAGATCCGTGACTCTTAAAGGCGCCAACCAGAATCGAACTGGTGATACGGGTGTTGCAGACCCTTGCCTTACCGCTTGGCTATGGCGCCGTATTCACTTTTGAAAGTGAAACTCCCC
>JAGCAV010000164.1 GCA_017652545.1 Lachnospiraceae bacterium | reverse complement strand
TACGGAAAAACTGAAAGAACTGATCAGGGACAGCAATTACACTGTCCGGACAGGCGTGCTCGGCATGGCTGATCAGGACGGGATCCATACCGTCATGATCGCTGGACCTTCCAGGGACTTCTCTGCGGAGGAGATCGGTATGCTGGATGCCTTCCTGCTGGAAGGCGGCAGCCTGATTGTCCTGCGTGACCCGGCTGTGGAGACGCTCCCGAACCTGGACGCCTATCTGGCGGAGTGGGGGCTTTTGACAGACCAGACCATCGTGATGGAACCGGCCCGGCAGATGGACAGCCCGATGAATGTCATCCCCGATTTTTCGGTTCACATGATGAACGTCTGGTTCTCCGAGAATGCTTCCTACGTTGTGCTGCCGGTGTGCGGGAGCCTGACGCTCTCCAATCCGAACGGAAGGCTGACGGCACCGGTCCTGACAAGTACATCAGAGTCGTACGCGAAGCCGCTGACCCGGGCGGGCACCACGCAGCGGGAGAACACGGATCTGGCAGGACCCTTCACGCTGGCTGCGACCAGTGAAATGACGGTCGGGGATCGTGAAGGCGGACAGAAAGCTTTTATATTCCTGACTGACTGCTGCGGTTTTTATGAAGATCAGTATCTTTCGAACGCTTCCCTCGGGAACGGGCAGCTGATTCTTCAGGCCCTGTCTTTCATGAACGACGACACGGTGACCCTCTCGATTCCGGAAAAGAGCCTGTCCAACCGGCAGATCGCATTGTCCTGGTCCGCAACGGTGGCGATCGCCGTGATCTTCCTGGGACTGATTCCGGCGGGACTGATTCTGACCGGTCTGGTGGTGTTTGTCAGGAGGAGAAGGGCATGAATGTGAGCCGGAAAACACTGGCGGTGCTCCTGATCCTGTTTGTGGTCTTTACCGCCGGAACGATATGGGTAAGACACAGTGAGAAAAAGGAGGCGCCTCAGGCGCCTGAGGTGGCCTATTACCTGACAGCCTTTGACAGTGCGGAGGATGTGCTGGCGGTCGTTGTGGAAAACGGGACGGGAAGCCTGACGATCGTCCACAGCGGCGATGCCTGGTTTACGGATACCTCCCTGCCGGGAATCGAACCGGATCATGATGCGGTCACGGAACTGTTTTCAGCTGTGAGCAGAATCCGGATGAACGGACGGGTGGAGGGGGCGAACGCCTCGGATCCCCAGTTTGGCCTGACATCTCCCGCAGCCACGATTTTTGTGGAGGATCAGTCCGAGAACGGCGTGCAGTTCCTGGTGGGTGATCTGACGCCGGATGGGAAGGCATATTATGTGTGTGCCAGCGGCGGCAGCGAGGTTTTCACGCTGAACGCAGGCTACGGGCAGGCATTCCTGGGAGATGTGACGCAGTACCTGGATCTTGGCGTATTGGCGGGAACGGATCCCGCAAAGCTGACACGGATCTTGGTATCGGACGCTGAGGGGATCCGCTTCAGCCTGAAGGCGACCGGGACCGGAAACGTGACCGGGATGAAATATTACAGCCTGGAACAGCCGGTCGTAATTCCGCTGGCAGCGGCCCTGTTCAGGGAAAACATACTCTCGCCCATGGAAGAGATGCGGGCGGAAACGGTATCGGCCTCCCCGGATCCGGTTTCAGAAGAGGACGCGGTAAAAGTCCTGACGCTGGAGAGTGAAGACGGGAGCACCGGAACATATCTGATCAGGGAGACGACGGAGGGCCTGATGGCTGTGACAGACGCCGGGACCGGTGCGGTCTATATGGTGCCGCAGGAACAGCTGTCCTGGATGGATGCGGACGCAGCCCGGCTCCTGGGCGGAAAACTGCTCTCCCTGAACGCGGGAGAGACGGATCAGATCGTGCTGGAGGCGGACGGGAAGCGCGTTGTTTATGATCTTTCCGGCAGCGGACAGAACCTGCGTGTCAGGGCAGACGGGCTGGATGTGGACAATGCGGATTTTTACGCAAAGATATTGGATTCTTTAAATCGGATTACGATTCAGGGGATACAGGAAAAAGACAGGACAGTGGGCGGGGAAGTGTTGCGCTGCACGATCCTCACCGGAAAGGGGGAAGAAAAGACAGAACTGGTATTTGACGAGGTAAGCGATCGCAAGTGCCATGTCAGCGTGAATCAGACAGAGGCTTTCGAATGTGACCGGTCTTCGCTGCAGCCGCTGATCGATGCGGCAGGAGGGGCGTTATGAGCGGGGGATTCGAAGATGGAAGGAAGGTGAGAAATTAAAATGGTGGAAGCCATCAAGAAACTGAACAATGCATTTCTGCTCCTGATCAAGTTCGCACTGATCATTTTCGGAACAGTGATGACGGTTCTGGTGATCACGAACGTGATATTAAGGTACGTGTTCAACAGCGGACTGACCTGGTCAGAAGAAGCCTGCCGGTTCCTGTTTATGTGGACGACATTTCTTGGCGCGATTCTGGGCGAGAGCAAAGGCGCACACATGCGGCTTGACTTCATCGTTGACGCGTTTCCCGGTATTTCCAGAAAAATCGTGCAGGTGATCGCACTTCTGGTTGTGCTTTTCCTCTCGTGCCTGCTGGTGAAAGGCGGCTGGGAGGTTGTTGCTACGACATGGAAAATGCCGACCTCCGCGCTGAAGATCCCGAAGGGCGCCGTGTATCTGGGTGCGCCGATCTGCTTCGGGTACTTTGTATTAAGTACGATCGCGCGGATCTGTATGGTGATCACACAGCCCGATGATCGGAAGAAAAGGGAGGAGGTGTAAAACATGTTAGCGGTATTTTTGGTTTCTCTGTTCGGCCTGGTTATCATCGGCGTACCGATCTCCTTCTCTCTGATCGGGACGGGCTTCTGCATGATGGCGGTAAAAGCCATGGCACAGCCCAGATTCTGGTCGCTGTTTACGCTGGCTCAGAAATTTTCCAACGGCATAGACTCTGTTCCGCTGCTTGCCATCCCGTTCTTTATGATCGCGGGTGAGATCATGAGCCGCGGCGGCATTTCCAAGCGGATCGTCGATTTCTGCTATGCCGTGCTCGGACGCTTTAAAGGCGGCCTTGGTTATGTGGGTGTCCTGGCAGCCATGATCTTCGCCGGTGTGTCCGGCTCGGCTGTGGCGGATACCACGGCTGTCGGCTCCATGATGCTTCCAATCATGGGCGGCTCCGGTTATGACAAGGACAAATCAACGGCTATCATCTGCTCAGCAGGCTGTCTTGGTCCCGTCATCCCGCCGTCCACGCAGATGATCTTCTATGCGGTGTGCGCGGGAACATCCGTGTCCCGCATGTTCCTTGGCGGTATTATCCCGGGAATCATCATCGGCCTGGGCCTGATGATCGCCTGGTTCGTACATGTGCGCAAGCGGGATTACCCAATCGGCCCGAAGAGCAGCCTCAAAGAGATCTGGACCGCCACCAGAAAGGCGATCTTCGCGATCTTCCTGCCCTTCTTCATCATCATCTGCATCACCACGGGCGTGGCAACAGCCACAGAGACGGCGGCGCTGGCAGTTCTGTACTCGCTGGTCGTCTCGGGCCTCATCTACCGGGAGTTCAACTTTAAGGACTGGCCGGAGCTGATGATCACATCCATGATGGGATCGGCTGTGATGATGTTTGTGGTGGGATCCGCCCAGGTGGCGGCTTACATGGTCACGACCTGCGCCATTCCCCAGCTGCTTGCGTCCTTCATCACCAGCCTGACCAGCAGCAAGTGGGTATTCATGTTCCTGGTCAACATCATGCTGGTGCTGGTCGGCTGCGTCATGGACTCCGGCCCGGCGATCATGATCCTGACCCCGATCCTGCTGCCGATCGCGACCGGCTTCGGGCTGGATCCGGTCTACTTCGGTGTCGTGATGGTGACGAACCTGTGTATCGGCCTTGCGACCCCGCCGGTCGGCAACGTGCTCTACTGCGGCGTTTCCATCGGCCAGGTCAAGCTGTCCCAGCTGATCAGGGCGATCATGCCGTTTGTCGCGATCATGTTCGTGGTGCTCTTTGCCATCACGTTCATCCCGCAGCTGATTCTGTTCATCCCGCAGCACATAGGATGATGCGGCCGCCTGAGAGGAAACGGTCGTTCATTGATACATTTTTATGCAGCCGGACGGCGCTCCGGGAAACGGGTCCCGGACCCGCCGCCCTCAACATCATTTTCTTGAATAAAGGAGGAAGAAAATGAAAAAGTTACTCATTGCTACAGGCATTGCGACGCTTATCATGTCCGCAGCTGCCATGGCTATCGACACCCCGGTGTACAACAACACCACCGAGACCCAGGGCAAGTCCAATGAGATTGTCATTATGGTCTCCAACGGCGCTGCCGAGACCGCACCCTGCGTGCAGGCACAGCTGACCACTTTTGCTCCTGAGCTGGAAGTAGCCACCGACGGCAAGGTCGGCGTGGAAATTTATGCCAACGGCCAGATCGGTGACGATGTGACCTCCACTGAGATGATCGTGGGAGGCCAGCTGGATGCGAACAACACCTCCACTGCTCCGCTTGTCAACTATGTGCCCGAGCTGGGTATCTTTGACATTCCGTTCCTGTTTGAGGATGAGGCGGAAGCCGATTTCATCCTGGACAACACGGAAGTGGGCGAATACCTGAACGGCAAACTGGCCGAGATGGGCATCATCAATGTAGCCTGGAATGAGAACGGCTTCCGTGAGCTGACCAACTCCAAGAGAGCTGTTGCGACGGTTGACGACGTGGCCGGCCTGAAGATCCGTACCATGGAGAACGAGTTCCATCAGGAACTGTGGAATTCCCTTGGCGCGACCGCTACACCGATGTCCACCACCGAGCTGTACACCGCTCTGGAGCAGGGCACTGTTGACGGCGAGGAGAACCCGGTTCCCAACTTCTACGCCTACCAGTTCCAGGAGGTCCAGAAGTATGTTTCCTTCACCAACCACATCTACAGCCCGTTCCTGATGAACTTCTCCTCGATCCTGTGGGATGGCTACGGCGAGGATGTGCAGGAAGCCATCAAGGCTGCTGCCGCTGCCTACGCTGCTGAGGAGAGAAAGCTGAACAGGGATGCCGTTGACGTCTGCCTGCAGTCCTGCATTGACGACTACGGCATGGAAGTCACCTACATCGAGGATGACGCCAAGCAGGTGTTCCTTGATAAGACCGCTCATATCAAGGATATGATCGCAAAGAAGACCGGTGACGAGATCATGGGCATTCTGGAAGCTGCCCAGGAAGAGTATCAGGCTTCCAAGTAAGAAAATGATATGAAACAGGACCGACCTGTTTCATGTCAGGCTGCGGCAGGGGCGGATCCGGAAGGATCCGCCCGCTTAGGAAAGGCAGGAAATACCCTAATATGAAAGCTTTGGTTTATGAGGGCCCCAACAAATTAAATTATACAGACGTTCCGGATGTTTTCCCCGCGAAGGAGGAAGTCAAGCTTCGCATCAAAGCCTGCGGCATCTGCGGAAGTGACGTTGCAGGTTACCAGGGGCTGACCGGCCGCCGGCTCGAGCCCATGATCATGGGACATGAGTTCTGCGGTGAGGTCGTGGAGTGCGCGGAAGGCGTGAAGAATCTGAAGATCGGTGACCTGGTTGCCGTATATCCGGTCAATTTCTGCGGCGAGTGCGAGATGTGCAAAAAGGGCGACGTCCATCTTTGCCTGAACAAGCGCTCCTACGGTGTTCTGGCTGAGAACGGAGCCTTTGCCGAATATCTGTGCGTGCCTGAGAAATGCTGTTTCCCGGTGGCGGACGGCGTTTCACCCGTGATCGGTTCCCTTATGGAGCCGCTGGCAGTCGCGTACCGCGGCGTCGGCCATCTGGGCGACCTGACCGGCAAGAGCGTTTTCCTCGCGGGCACCGGCACGATCGGTCTGCTTGCGATGGTCTGCGCGAAGATCAAAGGCGCGGGGACCATTTTCGTCTCTGATATGGATGACGAGAGGCTGAAGGTCGCAAAGAGCCTGGGTGCGGACATTGTCATCAACCCGGCGAAGGAAGATCCGAAGGAAGTGGTCATGGCAAACACAGGCGGCATGGGTGTCGACTGCGGCATCGAAGCCGTGGGCATCGCTCCGACGGTGCAGCAGGTCATGTCTACCCTCCGCTTTGGCGGATATGCCGTCTGGATCGGCAACAACCGCAAGATGATCGAGATGAACATGCAGGAGGTCGTGACCAGAGAACTGAGCATTTTCGGTTCATTCCTCTATGGATATAAGGAGTTCGGTGAAGTCGTGGCGCTGCTCAATGAAGGCAAACTGGATGTTGCGCCGCTGATCTCAAAGACGATCCGGCTTGACGAAGCGATTACCTATTTCGAGAAGCTGAAAAACCATGAGGACAACATGATCAAAGTGGTTGTTGTTGACGAATGATGAAAAGCTGTTTCAAGCGGGGTGACTGAAAGATGAAAGCATTGGTACTGAAGGAAGTAAACCGGTTTGAGTATACGGATGTTCCCGAACCGGAATACGGGGCGGATGATGTCCTGATCGAGGTGAAAGCCGTTTCCATATGCGGATCGGATGTGCATGGTTACGATGGCGGCAGCGGAAGGAGAAGACCGCCCGTCATCATGGGACATGAAGCCGCCGGCGTGATCTGTGCAGCCGGAGCAAACGTAACGGCCTGGAAACCCGGCGACAGAGTGACATTTGATTCGACCGAATACTGCGGAAAATGCTATTACTGCAAGAAGGGGCTGGTCAATCTCTGTGAGAACCGGATGGTGCTCGGCGTTTCCTGTGAGGAGTACAACCGCGCAGGAGCCATGGCGGAGAAGATCGCTGTCCCGGAACGGATCCTCTACAGGCTTCCGGACAATGTCAGCTTCGCGGAGGCGGCCATGGTGGAGCCGCTTTCCATTGCTGCCCACGCCTATGCGATGTCCGGCATGAAACTGTCTGACAGGGTCGTCGTGGTCGGTTCAGGGACCATCGGCCTGCTGATCACCCAGGTGGTCCGCGCAGCCGGGGCTTCAGAGCTGATCGTGGTTGATATTGATGATTCCAGACTGGAGATCGCGAAAAAACTCGGCGCGACTGCTGTGATCAACTCCAGGGAAAAGGATGCTGCCGCAGCTGTCTATGAGCTGACGGGCGGCAGGGGGGCCGACCTTGCCTTTGAGGCGTGCGGACTTTCGGTTACGCTCAACACCGCGATCGATTCGGTGAGACTGGGCGGCCGGGTCGTTATGGTCGGGAACGTGTCCAAAACCGTGGAAATGCCCCTGCAGAAATGTGTGACAAGGCAGATCGATCTGCAGGGAACATGCGCTTCCGCCGGGGAATACGATATGTGTCTTGACATGATCTCCCATGGCATGGTAGATGTTGGGAGCATAACGAGCAGGATTGCACCGCTGTCGGAAGGACAGGAGTGGTTCGACCGCCTTCATGCAGCTGAAAAGGGGCTGATCAAGGTGGTGCTCGAGCCATAACAGGGCAGAGTGAAGAGTG
The DNA here is from genome assembly GCA_017652545.1 of Lachnospiraceae bacterium. The sequence goes on along the minus strand of JAGCAV010000164.1, from coordinate 18,651 downwards.
GAGAGTGGAGCTGCAAAAGAGAAGGATTAAGTTTGGAGAGTAAAGACAAAATGAATGCAGATCGAAAAGTAAGAACTGCAGTGATCGGTGCCGGCAAGGTCGGGCATTTTCATGCAGACGGGTTTATAAAAAGTCCGTACAGCGAGTTTGCGGGCGTGTACAGCAGGACATATGAAAAAGCGGAGGCGTTTGCCTCCCGGTATGGCGTCCGGGCATATCATTCAATAGAAGAAATGAAGCAGGACGGCGTTGAGGCAGTCGCAATCTGCACACCGCATCCAAAACATCGGGACGTGGCTGTCGCGGCGGCAAATGCAGGCATGCATATCCTGGTGGAAAAACCGCTTGCCTCTACCCTTGAAGACTGCGATGACATCATCGCGGCGGCACAGAAAAGCGGTGTGAAAGGCGCAACCGTCTGTCAGCGCCGGTTTTACAGGCCATCGCTGCGCATACGTCAGGCGATCGACGAAGGAAAGATCGGCGTACCGATACTGGGATCTGTGGTCATGTGCGGCTGGCGTGACATGGCGTATTACGGTTCCGATCCGTGGCGGGGAACCTGGAGCGGAGAGGGCGGCGGCGTCCTGGTAAATCAGGCTCCGCATCAGATCGACCTTTTCCTGTGGTACATGGGGGAAGTGGAAGAACTGTACGGCGCCTGGGCAACGCTGAATCATCCGGGTCTGGAAGTGGAAGACACCGCTGTGGCTGTGGTCCGTTTCAAGAACGGGGCTCTGGGGACGATCACCGTCAGCAATTCACAGAATCCCGCCCTGTACGGCAAAGTGCATGTGCACGGTTCAAACGGGGCGTCTGTCGGCGTGCAGACAGACGGAGGAAGCATGTTCATAGCGGGAATGAGCGGCATCACAGAGCCGCCGGTCCTTGATCTGTGGACAGTGCATGGTGAAGAGGACAGGCTGCAGGCATACATCGATGAGGACAGCAGGATCTTCCTCGGGCATGAGGACAGCATGCACCACTATCACCTGCTGCAGATCAATGATTTTCTGAAAGCGATCCTGGAGGATGGGCAGCCGCTGATCACCCTGGAGGACGGGAGAAAAACCGTTGAACTGTTTACGGCAATCTACAGGTCCCAGAGGGACCGCATGCCGGTCCGGTTCCCGCTCAAACCGGAACACGCGAAAGATATGGACGGAAGAATCTGACCTCAGGGAACATGTGATAAGCAGGGAAGGCGAAGAACTGATCTTTGCCCCCTGCTTTTTTGATTCCAAATATAGTCCGGTAAGTCATTTTCAAAGGCTTTTCGAACCTAAAATGAAAATTATCTACAAAAATGACGCCTCAAAACTGTATAATATTCCGAAAATGAAAATTTTGAGTCAAATCTATTGAAAATGATTTTCATGTATGCTATTCTCTTTTCAGGATAAAAAAAGTATTAAGAAATATAAAATTTGACAGAACAGCCAAGGAAAGGCGCTACAAAAACGGTTTCGCTTATCGCTATTGACGGAAACAGTATTGATTTTTTGATGTTTTATGTGTATTTTATAGTTGTATAGGAATTAGACAACTGTCACACCTTAAAAATCCGGCGTCAGAGTTGCAGAAGACAGGGAAAGGAATCAAGTCTATGAGCAAAGAAATGATCACCAACACACTGCTGAAATTATTTTCACTCGAAAATAAGGTTATTATCGCCACCGGCGCTGCCGGAGCCATCGGAAGCGAGATCGCCAAGTGCTATGCTGATCTTGGGGCGAAGGTCGTGATCGCCGATTTCAACGAAGAAGCGATGGCCGAGGTCGAAAAGGAGATCAAGGAAAGAGGCGGCGAGTGCACCTGCATGAAGCTGGAACTTCCGAACGAAGACTCCATTAACAAGGTCGTGGATGACACCATCGCGAAGTACGGCAGGATCGATGTGCTGGCGAATATTGCAGGCATCAACAAGCGGACACTGATGACCAACGGCGCGGAGGAGACTTTTGACAGGATCATCGGCGTGAACCTGAAAGGTTCCTACCTGATCTCCATCAAGGTCGCCAAGGAAATGATCAAGCTGAATGAGACCCTTCCCGAGGATCAGAAAGTTCATCTTTCCATCATGAACGTTGCTTCCTACAATTCCGTGATGATGCTCGGCGGAAACTCCGTCTACGGCATGAGCAAGAGCGGCGTGGCAGCCATGACCAGAAGCCAGGCCATTGAGTGGGCAAAATACGGTTTCCGTTCAAACGCGCTGACACCCGGCCACATCAGCACAAAACTTACCACCCAGCTGTGGGGAGATCCCTATTTCAGCAAATACATGCTCGACCGTATTGCCATGGCACGTCCGGGTTATCCGGAGGATATGCTGGGCATGGCAGTGCTCCTGGCATCTGACGCTTCCTCTTATATGTCCGGTCAGCTGTGCATCGTGGACGGCGGCTGTCTGGCAGGCGGCCAGCCCTGGGAGATTTAAGCAGGGTTGAGAGTGGAGTTGACTGACAGAAACTTCCAACTCCACACTCCAATCTCCAAACTCCACACTGACATACCGGTTGCTTGCGGAATTGAAGGAAAAACGCTTTCAGACCGCTTGTACATAAGAAAGAACCCAAACAACTTTATTTTTCATTCATGGAGGGAAAAAACATGAAAAAACTTACCGTATTGGCACTGGCCGTTTCCGCGATGACCATCGCTGCTTTCGGCATGAACGCTTCCGCAGCTACAAAGCTCAACCTGTCCGTTCCGGATGCTGCTTCTTCATCCATCGGTGTTGCGGCTCAGGAGTTTGCTGATCAGCTGAACGAGAAGTCCGGCGGCGAACTGGAAGTTAAGGTTTTCTTTGACGGCTCTCTGTACGGCGGCGACGCTACCGCGGCTGTTACCACGATGCAGGACGGCGGCCTTGACATGCTCTGCCTGGCAACCAGCTGGTATGCTTCTTTCGATGACTCCTTCAACGTGATCCAGATCCCGTATCTGTTCAAGAGCGTTGACGCTGAGCAGGCTTACCTGAACGACGAGGCTTCCCAGCCGATGTGGGACGCTGTTGAAGGCATGGGCGTGAAGTTCCTCGCTGCATGGACCCGTTCCTTCCGTATGACCACCAACAACATCCGCCCGATCACCAAGCCGGAAGACTTCGAAGGCATCAAGCTTCGCACACCGGGCAACCAGATCTATCAGGTATTCTTCGGTGCCTGCGGCGCCAATGTCACCCCGATGAGCTTCTCTGAGGTCTATACCGCTCTGCAGACCAACACCATCGACGGCCAGGAGAATCCGGCAGACGTTCCGTTCTCAGCAAGCTTCTATGAGGTTCAGAAGTACATCTCCGCTACCAACCACATCGGTGAGGCATGGGTAGTCGGCATGAACCCGGACAAATTCGCTTCCCTGAGCGAAGATATGCAGACTCTGATCCTTGACACCGCGCAGGAAATGCAGCAGTGGAAGAAAGACTACGACGAGGCTACCGATCAGGCCGACATCGACTTCATGGTCGAAAAAGGCATGGAATACAACGATCTGGACGAGGAAGGCTTCGCAGCATTCCAGGAAGTTTCCAAGTCTCTGTATCCGGATTTCCAGGCGATCGTCAACAACCCGGATCTGTGGGATGCAACCGTTGCTTTCGCAGAGGCTAACTAAGCACTCCTTTCAGAAAGATCCAAAAATGAATGACCGACGCGTGATCACATGTGATCATATGCGGCGTCATCGATATCTCATGAAGATTTGATTGAGGGGCGGCGCCATAAACGCCGCCTCTTATTTTCGGAAAGAGTATGATACCTGTTCAGACACCTGAACGGATAGAATAGTACCCTGTTCAACAGGGGAGAGGGTGGTAACCAGATGGACAAAAATAATAACAATTCTGCGCTCAGAAAATTTTTCGGAGTGGCCGAAAAGATCGAACTTGCGCTTGGGGGCCTTTGCCTTGCGACCCTGTTTGTCGTGGTTCTGATCGGTATCGCCAGCCGTCTGATGAACATCAACGCGGCATGGTATGAGGAGACGACCCGTGTGTTCTTCCTCTGGATGATGTGGATCGGCGTCGGCGCCGGCTTTAACCACAGCGAGTCTTCCAGGGTGACCGTGCTTGTCAAAGCGCTCCCGGAAGCTGTTCAGAAGATCTGTTTTGTACTGTACTATGTGTTCTGCTTTGCCATGTTTGCGATCATCATCTGGTTTGGCTTCCGCGCAGCCATGCAGCAGGCAAAGATGGGCGAGATGGGTTCAGCTCTGCGCATTCCCATGTGGCTGGTGGGTATTGCTGTTCCTGTGGGCGGCATCTTCGGTTTTCTCGGAACGCTCAACACACTGCTGTTTGAGAACTGGCGTCTGAAGACAACAGCTGAAGAGATCGAAATGGAAGAGATCGCGGCACAGACCAAGAAGCAGATCGCTGAAGAAAATGCCGCTGAAGAAGCGAAGAAGGCAGCAGGAAGGAGGAATTCATGAGTATATTTATTCTTGTTCTCTTTATGATCCTTATGCTCCTTGGCATTCCTGTCGCTGTCGCACTCGGCGCAGCCAGCATCGCGGCGATCATGGTTTTTGACACCTCCACGATCGCGTCCGCTGTCAAGCTGATGTATTCCTCCATGAACAGCTTCGTCATGGTTGCTGTTCCGCTGTTTTTCCTGGCCGGTGTGCTGATGGAAAAAGGCGGCGTTGCCCAGAAGATCTTTGATTTCTGCGAAGACATTGTCGGCTGGATCGCCGGCGGTCTGGGTCACGTGAACATCCTGACCAGTATCCTTTTTGCCGGAATGAGCGGCTCCTCCGTGGCAGACGTGGCATCGATCGGTGCGCTGTGCGCCAACGCCATGATGCGTTCCGGATATCCGGCAACCTATGCATGGGGCACGACACTGGCAAGCTCCATGCTCGCGACGGTCATTCCGCCTTCCATCCTGATGGTCGTGGCGGCAGCCGTGGCACAGGTCTCCATGGGCAAGGCCCTGTTCGCCGGCATTATCCCCGGCGTCATTCTCGGCCTGATCATGATGATCTATAACTACATTTACTGCAAAAAGAACCATATCGGCCATGTGATCAAGTTTGACGGCAAGAAACTCGGCAGGAGCTTTCTTTCTTCCCTGCCGGCGCTGCTGGTGCCCGTTATCCTGCTGGGCGGCATGTACACCGGTTACTTCACCTCCACTGAAGCAGCTGCGATCTGTGTGCTCTACACCCTGATCGTTGCCATGTTCATCTACAGGAAGCTGAAAGTGACGGAGCTGCCGGAAGTCTTCATGCAGGTCGCCAAGAACACCGGTACGGTGCTGTTTGTCGCTATCACGGCCAAGCCCGCCGGACAGCTTTTCACCCTGGACGGCTTCCCGGAGCAGGTGGCAAAGTCGATCACCGGCATTTCCACCAACTCCATCGTCGTCATGCTGCTGATCTTCCTGCTGCTGTGCATCATCGGCATGTTCATGGACGCGACCGCGGCCATCTACATCTTCATGCCGATCCTGCTGCCGACAGCGACCTCGGTTGGCGTTGACCCGCTGTTCTTTGTGGTCTTCATGGTCATCGCGCTGGCGTTCGGCCTGATCACACCGCCTGTGGGTGTCTGTCTGTACGCAGCGTGCAATGTATCGGGACTGAGTATGGAAAAAATAACGAAAGGTCTGATACCCTGGCTGATCCTGCTGTTTGTCGGCCTGCTGCTGTTCATTCTGTTCCCGCAGCTGGTCACAGTGCCGATCAACGCGATCTTCCCGGCGTAACTATTTACCGGACAGGGGACGTAAACCTGCGCTTTGCAGGCATACATCCCCTGCCGCTTTCTATATGTAATTGACGACATGAAATACAGATATCCAGGAGGATTGCAGCATGAAGATCGGATGTTGCCTGAACATGGTGGCGGAAGGGCCGGACGGAACCGGTATTGAGCATATTGAGAAACTGGCGCAGCTGGGCTACGACTATGTTGAACTGCCCAATGCCCAGATGATGGCACTGGATGATGAGGCGTTTGCCGCGCTTAAGGAAAGGCTTTTCAAAGCAGGCATACCCTGTGAGACAAGCAACAACCTGTTTCCGGTGAATATGCGTCTGACCGGACCGGATGTGGACTTTGACGCGATCAAAGCCTATGCCGAGAGAACCTTTGCAAGGGATGAGGAACTGGGAATTAAGATCTGCGTGTTCGGCAGCGGCCCGGCCAAGAGTGTGCCGGAAGGTTTTCCGATGCGGGAAGGTTTCGAGCAGGTCGTAAAGATCTGCCGGATGATCGCCCCGATCGCTGCAGAGCATGGGATCATGATCGTGATTGAACCCCTTCGCAGAGCCGAATGCAACATGATCAACAGTTTCGCGGAAGGTGTTGAGCTGGCGAAGGCTGTTGATGTGGAAAATGTGAAGGTCCTTGTGGACTTTTATCATCTGACCGTCGAGAACGAGCCGGTCAGCAACATTGCCCGGGACGGAGAAGCATACCTGCGGCATGTCCACTGGGCAAATCCGACCGGCAGAGTGTATCCGGTCTCTGTGGATGAGGCGGCTTACGCGCCGTTCATGGATGCGCTCGCGCAGGCAAAGTATGACGCGCGGATCAGCTGTGAGGCCTACGCGCCGAACGGATTTGACCGTGATGCGGAAACCGCAATGAAGTATTTTAAGGAACTGCTGGGAAAGTAAGCCTGTGATTTCAATGAATCAAAGGTGACTTAAGGAGCATCATGGAGAATTACCTGTTTCTGACAACACAAAATGAATCCGGCGGACTTTCTCCTGCGGCAATGACCATCATTGCCATGCTGCTCCTGCTGCTTCCGTACCTGCTCCACCGGTATACAGGCAGGTCCCTGACAGAGTGGCTCCGCCTCGGTGTGATCATGGACGCGCTGGAAGGACTGGCGGACAGGATCCGCGGCGTCCTTTTCGGAAACCGCGGCGGTATGATCGGAAAGCGCCTGGGAACAGACTTTTCGAAGGCTCAGACGGGTTCAAAAGGAAAGAGCAGGCAGGCGGAGAGGGAAGAGGCTGCCCGGAAGGCGGCAGCGATCCGTCAGGAAGAGAGGGAAAGATCCCTGGAGAAAAAGCGTGCAGGCAATATACAGAATGATTATCTCCAGGCAATATCCCGGATCCTGACATTTGCCAGGAGGTTCAGGCTTTTTGCGATCATTCCCGGAAATATAGAGCATGAAGGAAAGACTGCCGAGCTGACAGCGATCCTGGTGACACATGCCAGGGTGGTCGGCATCATGGCGTACGGGTTTAACGGGAAGGTCCTGTGCAGGCAGGACGATCAGCCCTGGCAGCTTCAGGAAAAGGGAGGCACAAGGCAGATCGGATGTCTGGGACGTGAGAGCAGGGCGCAGGGTGAGATCGTATCCGGCGCGCTGCGCGATCACGGCATGGATGATATCCCATATGAAACGGTGCAGCTTTTTACAAGCAGCGGTGCTGTCCTTGCCGGCGATAAGCCGGAAAACGCTTATACAGGTGAAGAACTGTTTAAGGCACTTTCCACTGAGGCGGATCTGCGCAGCGGCCCGCTGAATCCAAAGGACATCGGAAAGAAGATCGGGGCGCTGCGGACAGGAAAGACAAAGAAGTAGGTTGTATCTAGGAGAGAGCAATGGAAAGATATTTACTTGGACTTGACGTAGGAACAAGCAGCCTGAAGACAGCCATCATCAATGAAAAAGGGGAACTTGTCAGCAAGAGTACCAGAGGTTATGAGCCGATGTCGCTTAACCCCGGATGGCAGGAGATCAGTGCCGAAAGCATCTGGGCCGCGGTGATGTGGAATGTGAGGAGCATGATCAGCGAAGGCAATGTTGATCCTGCTCAGATCGCAGGAATCGGCATTTCCTGCCTGTGTCCCGGCCTGGTGGCTCTGGGAGCTGACGGTGAAGTTCTGCATGACCCGATCATCTACTCTGACCGCAGAAGCGTGGAGGAGGCGGAGGCCATCAAACAGGCGGTGGGAGAGGAGTATCTGTTCTTTATCACTGCCAACCGGTGCATGTCAGGCGCCATGTCCGGCACCAGCATGCTCTGGATCAAAAACCACTGCCCGGACATCTATGAAAAGACGCGCTATTTCGGACATATCAACACCATGCTGGGCGTTAAGCTGACCGGAAAGTTCGCCATTGACCGCTCAAATGCATCCTATACATCCATGTTTGAGACAAGGGGATCCCTGGAATGGAGCCGCGAACTGGCAGCGAAGATCGGGATCGACTTTGAAAAGCTTCCTCCGCTGATGAATTCGGATGAGGTGCTTGGCGGATTGAACAACGAGGAGTTCATCCGCATGGGAATCCCCGCGGGGACACCCGTGGTCATCGGCGGCGGCGACACGGCCTGCGCATCGCTTGCGGCAGGTATCGTCAGGAACGGTGACGTATGCGAGTCTGTCGGAACCACCAACGTGCTGACGATCTGTGTGGACAAGCCCAACTTCTCGCCCAGCAATATCAACCGGTGTCATGTGGTCAGGGGAACCTGGATCTATCAGGGTGCCATGTCACATGCCGGAGGTTCCCTGCGCTGGTTCAGGGATGAGTTCTGCCAGGATCTGGTGAGAGCCGGCGAGGAGCTGGGGGTGAGCGAGTATGATCTGATGACGCAGGCTGCCAGCCAGTCCGAGCCCGGCGCGAACGGTGTGATCTTCCTTCCGTATATGATGGGAGAGCGCAGCCCGATCTGGGATAGCGATGCCAGAGGCGTATTCTTCGGCATGTCCCTGAACACCAAGCGCCGCGACCAGATCCGCGCGATCCTGGAAGCAGCCGGGTATGGAACCAGACAGCTTAAGGAGATCGCCGAAGACCTGACAGGCCTTCAGATCAATCATTTTTCCTCGCTTGGCGGCGGGGCAAAGAGCAAAGTGTGGTCCCAGATCAAGGCGGATGTCATCGGCGTCGACATCGATGTGCTTGACATGAACGATATGGCTCCGGTCGGCGCCGCGCTGCTTGCGGGTGTCGGAGCAGGCATCTACAAGGATGCCGTTGATGCAGCTGCTCATGTGGAAAAGAAACTGTACCGGAAGGTGATCAGCGACAGGACATACGCAGATGTCTATGAGAAGCGCTATCAGGCGTACACAAAGCTTTATCCGAAGGTAAAGGATCTTTACAAATATTGTCTGTAATCGGAAAGCAGGAGACGGATCTTCGTTGATCGTAAGAAAGACGGGGAACCGTTTCCTGCTTTGCAGTTTTCAGAAATATGTTCTGCCAAGCGGCTTCGGCAGGGGCATTTGAAAATTATTTACAAAAACAACCCTTTGAAATTGGTAAATATTCCGAAAATGAAAATATATGTCATTTTATATTGAAATATATTTTCATCTGTGATACTGTTTACCCAGAGTTAATCACGCAGTTCTATTGTAGAAAGGAGACTACAGATAATGAAAGCGGTCATTCTTCACGGTCCTGAGAATTATCCCAACAATTACGAGGTAATGGATATTGAAAAACCCTCCTGCGGGAAGAAAGAAATTCTTCTGAAAATGAAAGCTGCCGCGCTTTGCGGAACAGACAAACGCATCTTCACCGGCGGCAAGACCAAAGGTGTCCGTCCGGACTCTGTAGTCGGCCATGAGATCTGCGGTCTGATCGAGCAGGTCGGCGAGGAAGTGGAAGGCTTCGCTGTCGGCGACAGAGTCGCCATTGCCAACGTGATCCCCTGCGGACACTGCACAGCATGCCTGAACGGCAGAGAGAACGCCTGCCTGAACCGCAAGGCGATCGGTTATGAGTTCAACGGCGGATTTGAAGAGTATGTGCTGGTTCCCGAGATCTGCATCGAGAGCGGCAATGTTGTGAAGCTTCCCGAGTCCGTTACCTTTACAGCCGGCGCTCTGATCGAGCCCCTGGCCTGCTGCATCAGAGGCCTTGCCAATACCGGAACGGGCTTCAATGACACTGTCCTGATCATCGGTGCCGGCCCCATCGGTCTGATGCACCTGCAGCTTTCCCTGATCGCCGGTGCCCAGAAGGTCATCGTTTCCGAGCTGGATCCCGAGAAGAGAGAACTGGCCCTGAAACTCGGCGCCTGCCGCGCAGTTGACTCCACGAAGGAAGACCTGCATGCGATCGTTATGGAAGAGACCAAAGGCGAAGGCGTGGACCGCATCGTCATGGCGATCGGCGTACCCGCTCTGGTTGACTCCACCTTCAAGCTTGCCAAGAAGGGCGGCACGGTCTGCCTGTTCGCCGGCTTCCCGAAGGGCCGCATGAGCGAGTTCGATCCTTCCGTCATCCATTACAACGAGCTGAACATCACCGGCAGCACCGCATACAAGAGAAGCGACTATCTGCAGGCGGCCGACATGGTGATCAACGGCAAGATCGATCTGGATGCCATCGTTTCCGCGAAGTTCAAACTGGATGATTTCCGTGAGGCCCTTGACCTGCATATGGCAGGCACCGCTCTGAAAGTCGTGATCGTGGACTGACGGAAAAACCGGAAACCCTTAAAAACACAGAGATACAGTCAACAAGCATATAAAAACGTCAAAACACATTTCATTGAAAGAAAGGAAGAAAAAACAATGGTAGAACCGATGTATGCAATGGGCAAGGCAGTCAGACTTTCCAGAATGGTAAATCCCGAGAGCAATAAGATGATGGCGATCACAGTTGACCACGCCACCTCCCGCGGAATCGCTCCGATGACCGGTATCCAGGATATTCAGACCGCTATCGACAAGATCGTAGCCGGTGTTCCCGATGCCATGACCATGACCGGCGGCATCCAGAAACGCTGCTGGGGCCCCCACGTAGGATCCGGCATTGCCATCCTGCACAAGATCTCCAACTATGCACCGACTTCTCCCACGAATGACTGTGTGTTCGGCTCTGTTGACGCAGCTGTCCGCATGGGCGCAGATGCTGTCTCCATGGGCTGCATGACCCTGGGTGATTTCCAGAACGAGCAGTTTGCCCGCATCGGCGAAGCCAGCGAGTACTGCGACAAGATCGGCATGCCCCTGATCGGCCATGTGTATCCGAAGGGTGAGAGCGTTCCGGTTGACAAGAGAGCTGCATGGGAAAACATCGCTTACTGTGTAAGAAGCGCCTGCGAGCTTGGCATGGATGTTGTTAAGACCACCTACACCGGTGATCCCGAGAGCATGGCCAAGGCTATTGCCTGCGTACCGTCATCCTTCCGCGTTGTTATTCAGGGCGGCGACACCCCCAAGGGTCTTGAGGGAGACGCTCTTCTTGATTACTACATGCAGATGACCAGGGATGCCCTGGATGCAGGCTGCGGCGGTGTGACCATGGGCCGCTGGGTATGGGACAATGACGATGTGACCGCTCTGGTGATCGCGCTTCGCCGCCTGATCCACAAGGGCTACAGCGCCAAGGAGTGCATGGAGCTGTACAAGACCGTCAAGAATGACAAGAATTATGAGGATTACAAAGTCCTGTAATTGGACTGTGTTAACTGTACAGGCGTCTTAACGGACGCCTGTAACTGACTTCAGATCTGATCAGAATGATTTTGAGAGGTAGACCTTGCGTAATCGAATCTTTCAGACCGTACTGGGAAATATAGACGAAGGTTCGCTGGGACATACACAGCCCCACGAGCATATCTACATAGTAGGAACCACAGACCAGGAGATCTGTCCCCTGATCTGCATGAACAATCTGCCGCTTTCCGCGAAGGAGCTTTCGCTCTACCATGAGAAAGGCGGCTGCAGCGTGGTGGATGCCAATCCGCTGGCGACCGGCCGCGACGCGCTGGCCCTGCAGGATATCTCCAGGCTCTCCGGCGTGAATATCATTGCCACCACAGGCTATCACATCCCGAAATTCTACCGGGCTGACCACTGGATCTGGAGCACGCCCGAAGAAGAACTGACGCAGCTGTTCGCATCCGAGATCACGGACGGCATGTTCATGGAAGGCTTTTACTATATGCCGACAGTCCGCACGGATGTGAAGGCGGGACTGGTCAAGGCCATGATCACCACGGACGGCATGGATAATCCGCATACGGTGCGCTGTCTGACAGCGGCCGGGAAAGCGGCGAAGATGACCGGCGCGTCCATCATGGTGCACACGGACGGCGTGGACGAGCTGAAGATGATCGACCTGCTGGCCGGAAAGATCGGAATTGATCCGACATCCATCCTGGTCTGCCATGTGGACAGACAGGTGAAAGACCTGAAGCGCCACGAGGAGATCGCTTCCACGGGCGTGTTCATGGAATACGATACGATCACGCTGTTCCAGTTCCACAACAATGCCGATGAACTGAGGATGCTGCGCCACATGGCCGACAAGGGTTTCCTGGACCAGATTCTGATCTCAACGGATCCCGAGACCGACCGCATGAAGGCGTATGGATCAAAGGTCGGGATCGACTACATCCTCGAACACTTTATTCCGCTGATGCAGCTGTGCGGCTTCTCGGAGGAAGAGATCGGAAAGATCACCCGGAAGAACCCGGCACGGGCGCTCTGCATCGGATAAGCTGTACCTGAACCGGATAATCAGGGGATTGCCTGCAATTCCCGGTTTCAAAAATATGTTTCACTTTTTCAATCATTTTTTACACCAAGAAGGAGGACCTGAAAATGAAGAACCGCAAAGTGTTGTCCGTTATCCTTGCAGCCGCCATGGCATTGACCTGCAGCGTTTCCGCAATGGCAGCAGTAGCCCAGTTTGAAGATGGCTGGGGAGATGTTTATGAAGCGTTTGATCCGCTGACATTCGATGACGCGATCACTTTCGAAGAGATGCGTGAACAGCTCGGCGCAGTTCCGGCAAAGGGCGAGGACATCGCGATCGCCGGTAACATCCGTACTGAGGACAATGTGTACTGGACAGCCCTTCGCGACGGCTACAAGGATATGGTCACATTCCTTAACGAGAATGGTCTGGACAATGTGACGATCGATGTCAAGAGTGCCCTGAACGAGGCCGACACCGAAGGCCAGCTGGCAGTCATGAAGGATCAGATCCGTGACGGCGCCACGGTTATCATGATCTCCCCGATCTCCACCTCAAACTGCACCGAGGGTGTTGAGATCGCACACGAAGATGGAATTCCCACCATCGCTGTCAACAACGAGTTCAACGGCGCTGACATGTTCGTAGGCCCCAACTCCTATGAGGAGGGCAGGCAGGCCGGCGACTGGGCCAATGAGAAAGTCGGCTCCGGCCAGGCAGTCATCATCATGGGCCTTGCAGGTACCGACGTTGTGAAGAACCGTACCAACGGCTTCATCGATGCCCTGAAAGATGCCAACTCCGAGATCGAGGTCGTTGACCAGCAGAACGCTGACTGGGATCGCGACACAGCGAAGGATGTCTGCGCAACCTTCCTGAAGACCTATGACGACCTGAAGATCGTTTTCTGCAACAACGACGTTATGGCTCTTGGCGCTGTCGAGGCGATCAAGGAAGCAGGCCTTACCCTGAACGAGGACATCTTCGTAATCGGCGAGGACGGCACGGAAGAAGCTTACGAGTCCATCAAGAAGGGCGAGCTTTCCGCCACGATCTCCATGTTCCCGTATTACGAGGGCATGATGGCCAGCGAAGTCACCACCCGTATCATGCTCGGCCAGACCATGCCGAAGGTCGTCTGGACTCCGTCCATGGCTGTTGACGCAGACAATATCGAGACCGATGACGGTGAGCTGATCGGCTGGACTGAGCCGACCTTCGAATAAATCATCATCGTGCAGACATGTCCGCCGGGCCCGGTATGAGCCCCGGCGGAAACAGCAGGACAAATGGATATGGCGGGTGAAGAATCTGCAGCCCATGAAAGCCGGGCAGTCATGTATCGGAATGGGTATGTGACTGCCCGCCTGCTGTTTGCATCGCGAAGCGGTATCTGTTCAGCCGGTTGAGCGGATACGCAATTTCGTCAATTCTGTAATTTTTATTCAGCCGGTTGAACAGATACACACTTTCTTCGGGAGGGAAACACAAGTGGACAATGAATACATTCGTTTTGAAAATGTGAGAAAAGAGTTCCCGGGTGTTGTGGCCCTGTCCGATATCTCATTTTCTGTACGCAAAGGGGAAGTGCATGCGCTGCTTGGAGAAAATGGTGCCGGAAAATCGACGCTGCTGAACATTCTCCATGGCGTGTTTCCTGCCACCTCAGGGCAGGTATATATTGATGGGCAGCCGACAGCGTATGCTTCCACATACGAGGCGATCACGGACGGCGTGATCAAGGTCCATCAGGAAGTACAGGTAGTGGAAAATCTGACAGTGGGACAGAATATCGCCCTTGGATTTGAGATGATCAAGGGCGGCTTCCTGGATTACAAGGACGTATATGCCAAGTGCGATTCCATACTGGAAGAGCTGGGCTGCTCCTTCAGGAGCAACGATCCCGTGACAGGACTGGGCGTGGGCAACCTGCAGATGATCGCCATCGCGAAGTCGCTGTATTTCAACGCCAACATCATCTCATTTGACGAGCCGACATCGGCACTCTCCGCGCCGGAGATCGAAAAGCTCTACGAGATCATCCGCGGCCTGAAGGCAAAGGGAATCACGATCCTGTTCATCAGCCACAAACTGGATGAGCTGTTCGCGATCTGTGACCGTGTGACGATCTTCCGCGACGGCATGTGCATCGCGACCAGAGAGATGAGCGAGACCTCCAATGAGGAGCTGATCCATCTGATGGTGGGACGTGACGTTTCCAGCTACGCAGTCCGTCTGCAGCCAAGCTGCGCGGATTACAGCGAAGTGGTGATGGAAGCGAAAAACTTAAGCGGCATGACATTTGACAATATTTCCTTCAAGCTGTACAAGGGCGAGATCCTGGGCTTTTCCGGCCTGGTGGGCGCCAGACGGACGGAAGTCATGCGCGCCATATTCGGGGCGGATCCGCTCTATGGCGGCCAGCTGATCCTGCACGGGAATGATGTGAAGATCGATTCCACTGAGACAGCTCTGAAGTACGGCATCGGCCTGATCTCGGAGGACCGCAAGAGGGAGGGCTTCATCCCGACCATGTCCAACAACCGGAATGTGAACATCCCGGGCATGGGCAAATACAAGAAGGGCATACTGGGGCTGCTCGACGAGAAGAAGATGCTGGACAACTTCAATACCTACGCGGAGCTGGTGAAGCTGAACATCCGCAATCCGGAACACTTCACGCTGAACCTTTCCGGCGGCAACCAGCAGAAGGTCATCGTTGCTAAATGGATGGCGACCAAGGCGGATATCCTGATCTTTGATGAACCGACCAAGGGCGTCGACGTAGGCGCAAAGGCGGAGATCTACAAGCTGATGGAGGACTTTGTCGCGGAAGGGAAATCGATCATCATGGTCTCCTCCGAACTGCCGGAAGTCATCGGCATGAGCGACCGGGTCATCGTCATGAGAGAAGGACATATCAACGGCGTCCTGGACAAGAAAGAAGAATTCACCGAGGTGAACCTTCTGTCCTACGCAATGGAAGAAAAGGAGAGCTAAAAAATGATTGCCAGATTTGTCAAAAAGAACAGCCGGTCCTTCACGACCCTGGTGGCGCTGCTGCTGATCGTGATCGTATTTTCCATTATGAGCCCCCGTTATTTCCAGTATGACAACCTGATCGATATCGTCAATCAGGGTGTTGTGAACGGCTTCCTTGCGATCGGCATCACGGTCGCCATCATCACCGGCGGCATCGACCTGTCGGTCGGTTCCACCATGGCCGTCGTCATCGTTGGCTGCGCGGAGCTTTCCGCTCACCAGGTACCTGTTGTGATCGTCGTCGTACTCGGCCTGATCATGGGCGTGATCATCGGCATGATCAACGGCTTCCTGATCACGAAGATGAAACTGCAGCCCTTCATCGCGACCCTGGGCACCAATCAGATCTTCAGAGGTCTTGCATATGTCATCAGCAACGGTGAACCGGTCCTGAATATTCAGGGACAGTTCAGAAAGACCTTCCAGGATCAGATCGTGCGCGGCGTGCGCATGAACATGATCTACCTTCTGATCCTGGCCATCATCTTTGCCGTGATCCTTTCCAAGCGCCGCGCGGGTGTGTACATTTACGCCATCGGTGCAAACGAGAGCGCCGCGAAGATGTCCGGTATCAATGTGGAACGCTATAAGATGATCGCCTACATCATGTGCTCCATCGGCGCTGCCATGGCCGGTATGGTGACACTGGCCAGACTTGGCACCGGCGAACCGACTGCCGGTGAGGGATTTGAGACGATGGCCATCGCGGCAGTCGCCATCGGCGGAACCAGCCTGGCAGGCGGCAAGGGCAAGATCCTGGGCACCGTGCTCGGCGCCTTCACGATCTCCGCATTGAAGATCGGCCTGATCGTCATCCGGCTGGCGACCTTCTATCAGTTCATCGCCATCGGTCTGATCATTATCCTGGCCACCTACCTCGATACGCTGCAGGCGATTATCGTAAACAAGCTGGCCAAACGGAAAAAGAAGCAGGGATAGGATGGCCCTGTATCCGAACAGGAACAGCGGCCGCCCGGATATGAACGGATCATCTGCTTTACATGCTTTTCTGACAGAAATGAGTGGACAAAAATGAAAATTCAGCTAAACTGAAACTGAAAATAATTTTCTGCCGGAGATGACTTATGAATACAGATATCAGTTTTGAAGAAAGAACTTCCCAGGTTAAACTGACGCAGCGCGAAAAAAAGATCGTCGAGTTTATCAAGGCCAACGGTGATTCTTTTCTGAATGACACCATCACGGAGTTTTCGGAAAAAGCCGGTGTCAGTGACGCGACAATGGTTCGTTTCTGCAAGCATCTGGGATATAAAGGTTACCAGGATTTTAAGGTACACAGCGCCCGGATGATGCTTCCGAAGGAGAAGCAGTTCAGTCCCGAGCTGGATCGGGATGACGATCCTTCCATGATCTGCAGCAAAGTCTTTAACAGCGAGATGTCGGTCCTGAGCAGGACGCTGCTTGAGATTGATATCAAGGTGCTGCAGCAGATCGCGGAGAAACTGCGCAGCGCGAAGAGGATCGTCTTTTTCGGAACAGGCGGCAGCCTGTTTGTGGCAAAGGACGCGCTGCATAAGTTTATGAAGATCGGCCTGATGGTCCATGTGTATGAAGACATAGACCTTCAGCACATGGCGGCTTCCCTGCTTAAGGAAGGGGATCTGGCGCTTATCATATCCCATTCGGGCAGCAATGTCAGTTCCCTGCAGTGCCTGGAGATGGCAAAGGAGGGAGGCGCGTTTACCGTGGCCCTGACCGGACTCGGTAAAAACCCGATCGCCAGGGCAGCTGACCTGACGGTCCATATTGCGGCGGAAAAGACGATCTACCAGTCAGAAAGCGTCAGCACGCGTATCGCGCAGCTGGCTGTCCTGGATACACTGGTCGGTATGGCCGCGTTTGCAGACTATGACAGCTCATCTGAAGCTGCCATGGCCACCAGACGGGCAACGTCGCATGCGAAGTTCTGAGCCCGCAGCATCTTATGTCGGTTTCCTTACAGGAAACGGAGAAAGAGCGGATATCAATGGATTGACCAGCCTGCCTGTGCTACCATGTTCTTACATGACAGGCAGTGCGCATAACTGAGTCCCTGTGACTCTACTCAAGAAGAAAGGAATGATCGATGATGAAAATTGTAGTGCTTGACGGCTACACGGAAAACCCCGGTGATATTTCCTGGGCTCCCCTGGAAAAACTCGGTGAGGTAACAGTATATGACAGAACTGCCTATGAGGAATCAGACCTGATCGCGGAAAGGATCGGTGATTCTGAGGTGGCAGTCATCAACAAGACTCCCATCAGCAAGGCAACGATGGACAAGTGCCCGAACCTGAAAGCGATCGCAGTGCTTGCCACCGGCTACAATGTCGTTGATTACGAATACGCGAAGGAAAAAGGCATCCCGGTCATGAACGTTCCGGTGTACGGTACGGACAATGTCAGCCAGTTCGCTGTCAGCCTGCTCCTTGAGGTCTGCTCTCACATCGGCGAGCATTCCCGCAGCGTTCTCGCGGGTGAGTGGGCGAGCAATGTGGACTGGTGCTACTGGCATTATCCCATGATCGAGGTTTCCGGAAAGACTGCAGGCATCATCGGCCTGGGCAGGATCGGCCAGAACACCGCAAAGATCTTAAGAGCCATGAACGTGAATGTTCTTGCCTTTGACGCTTTCCAGAGCGAAGCCGGCAAGGCAGTGGCGACCTACGTGGAGCTGGATGAGCTGCTGGCGAAGTCTGATTTCATCTTCCTGCACTGCCCGCTGTTCCCGTCAACGGAAGGGATCATCAATAAGGACAACATTGCGAAGATGAAAGACGGCGTGATCCTGATCAACAACAGCCGCGGCCCGCTGGTCGTGGAACAGGATCTTGCCGATGCCCTCAATTCCGGCAAGATTGCCGGCGCAGCGGTCGACGTGGTCTCCACGGAGCCGATCAAGGCCGACAACGTGCTGCTGAAGGCGAAGAACATCATCATCACCCCGCACATCTCCTGGGCCACCAAGGAAGCCAGGGAGCGGATCATGCAGACCACAGCCGACAACATCGAGGCGTACGCCAAGGGTGAGCCGGCGAATGTGGTGAACAAATAAGACGCGGGAACAGAGCCTGCGGTATGAGCTGAAGTTTTAAAGGAGCTGCGACAGCAGCTCCTTTCGTCATCTAAGGGATTCTTTTCGTGAGTTTTGGTTGGATTCCCGGACGGCATGGCTTTATAAAATGTGTAC
>JAGCAV010000163.1 GCA_017652545.1 Lachnospiraceae bacterium | reverse complement strand
CAGAAGCGCCTCCAGGCTGATGCTTCTTGACCGGAATACCGGTGCCGTTTCACACAGCATTTTCAGGGAGGTCACCCGTGAACTGCATCCCGGCGACTGCCTGGTCATCAATAATACAAAGGTGATCCCCGCCCGTCTTTACGGCGTGAAGGAAGGAACACAGGCAAAAATAGAGATCCTGCTCCTGAAACGCAGGGAAAATGACATCTGGGAAACGCTGGTAAAACCCGGCAAAAAATGCCGTCCCGGAACGGTCATATCCTTTGGAGAAGGCCTTCTTACCGGAACGGTCCTGGATGTGGTGGATGACGGCAACAGGCTCATCCGGTTTGCCTATGAGGGGATTTTCGAGGAAGTTCTTGACAGGCTTGGAGAGATGCCTCTCCCGCCCTACATCACACATCAGCTTCAGGATCGCAGCCGCTATCAGACCGTGTATGCCAGGTATGACGGTTCTGCAGCCGCTCCCACAGCCGGCCTTCACTTTACGCCCTCCCTGCTGGATGAGATCCGTTCCATGGGCATAAAGGTCGCTGAGATCACACTGCATGTCGGTCTCGGAACCTTCCGTCCCGTTAAAGTGGATGATGTCACACAGCACCATATGCACAGCGAATTCTACATGGTCGATGAAGAAACCGCCCGCGTCATCAATGAGGCAAAGGCGGCAGGCGGCAGAATTATCTGTGTCGGCACCACCAGCTGCAGGACACTTGAGACTGCAGCGGATGAAAACGGTGTACTGAAGGCAGGCAGCGGCTGGACAGACATCTTCATTTATCCGGGATACCGCTTTAAGATCATGGATGCCCTGATCACCAACTTCCATCTGCCCGAATCCACCCTCCTGATGCTTGTGTCCGCATTTGCGGGGAAGGAGCATATCATGCATGCCTATGAGGAGGCTGTCCGGGAGAAATATCGCTTCTTTTCCTTCGGGGATGCGATGTTCATACGATAGTTTGCGGAACGGGCGGTCGTCTGCCTCTGTTATCTGAATAAACTGATCATCAAACTGAAGCGCCAGGGGAAGCTCCTCTGGCGCGTTTTATTAAGTTTCTTTTTGTGAGATACGGTTGGATTCCCAGGCAGGAAAAATCTTACAATAAAGCGAGACTGTCAGCATCAGGAGGCGGGCCGGTGATTTCCTCACGGGTCAGAACATTTTCTTACGCGCGGACTCCCGGAGACGCCGCCACGCTTTCTATGCCGGAAGACGGCTACACCTGCGTGGAGCGCAACGCCACGCAATTTACATACTGGGGCGACACTGACCCTACAAGGAAACACGCGCCCGCCCCCTGCCGCAGCTTTGTGAGTACATGTAAGATTTTTCCTGCCTGGGAATAGCAACCTGAAATTCACGAGGGAAATCAGTAATTAATCAAGCAAGGTAGTATGTTTTCGGCCTGTCAACCTGAATGTTGCCTGCCCCTCATGAGTTTCCGGCTTGATATTCCGGGACAGGCATGTGCTCATAATCTGAGGCAGCAGAGGCGGGGTGTGAATTCGTAAGCGAAACCTTGCGCAGGAACCGAAGAGCGAGATGCACAGCCTACGGAAACTTGGGGACTGGGGTAAGAGCGTGACGCATATGCGCGAATACCCCAGTCCCTTAGTTGCAGTTGGCTGTGAGCTCGCCGGAGTGGGGCCCTGCCCGTCCGGGGGACGGGCGTTCAGGGCGGAACGGAGCGGAGCGGAGACCAGTTGATCGTCGAATATCACACCCGCTCTGCGTGCACCACCGTAACACACATGCCGTCCGGGAATCCAACCAAAACTCACGAAAAGGATCCAATAAAATACGAGCCGGGGATCATTCCCCGGCTCGCGATTTATCTTATCTGATTTGTCTGAACAAAGATACAAAGACCCGTTCCTTATGACCTGATCTCGATGCCGAGCCTCTCCAGCCCGTTCCAGATCTTCTTCATGACTGCTGTCATATCGCTCTCTTCCAGCGTCCTGTCAGGTGCCCTGAAGATCAGGGAGTACGCCATGGACTTAAATCCGGGACGGACCTGAACACCCTCGTAGATGTCAAACAGGAACATGCTTTCAAGGATCTTTCCGCCTCTCTGCAGAAGAATATCCTCGATCTGGCCGGCGGTAACGGTCTTCGGTACCAGCATGCTGATATCTCTGGTGACAGCCGGGAAGCGGTTGATGCCGGCATACTTTCTGTCGAAGGTCGCCAGCTCCGTCACGACAGGCATATCCAGTACAGCCACGTACGCTTTCTCACCGATTCCGTACGCATCTGCTACCAGGGGATGCACTTCTCCCAGGTATCCGAGAAGATGGCTGCCAAGCAGTATTCTGGCCTGCCTGCCCGGATGAAGGAACGGCTTGGGGTCTGCCGTATCATAGGTCTTTCTTCCTGTGATGCCTTCTTTTTCCAGGACTTCTTCAACAACACCCTTCATGTCGAAAAAGCTTCCCTGTCCGTAGTAACCAAGCGTCAGCTGCATCCGCTCATCGGGCAGCTCCGTAAGAGGCAGTTCCTTCGGAATATAGATATTGCCGAGTTCATACAGACGCACATCTTTATTCCTGTGGTTGTAGTTGAACGCCAGAGATGAAAGCATGCCGTTCAGGGAAGTCGTCCTCATGATGGAGAAATCCTCTCCCAGCGGGTTCTGAATCCTGATGGCGTTCCGGAGCGGATCATCCTCCGGCAGTCTGAGTTTGTCATAGACCTTCGGGCTTTCGAAGGAGTAGCTCATGCCCTGTGAAAAACCGTTATATTCCGCGACATCCCTTGCAATGCCTTCCACGCGCATCTTCTTTGACTTCCTGCCTGTGGTTCCCTCTCCGGACGGCAGTGTCGTGGGAATGTTGTCATATCCGAAGAAACGCGCGACTTCCTCAGCCAGATCGGCTGTTCTGAAGATATCGTGACGGAAGGTCGGCGCGATGATCTCGCCTGTCTTTTCGTCATATGCCAGTTCAACACGGGCAAGGTATTCAAGCATCTGGCCGGCTGTAAGGTCGGTTCCGAGCAGCGCGTTGATCTTGTCCGGCTCGAACTTCACCCGGACAGGCTCCTTTTTCTTCGAATATACATCGACGGTCCCGCCCACGACCTCTCCGCAGCCCAGTTCTTCGATGAGCTGGCAGGCTCTGTCGATGGCAGCCTTCGCATTGTTCGGATCCAGTCCTTTATCAAACTTTCTGGAAGCGTCCGTGACCAGGCCGATCCGCTTGGCTGACAGACGGATATTGGTCCCGTCAAAGCATGCCGCCTCGAACAACATCGTTTTGACATCATCGGTG
>JAGCAV010000162.1 GCA_017652545.1 Lachnospiraceae bacterium | reverse complement strand
TGAGAATTTCAATTACATATCAGAAAGAAGGTGAAGCTATTGGTCGAGCTTGACGAATTCAAGGCTGTCCTGAACAGCTATACAAAACCATTAGTGGAAGTGAGGGATTCACTTTGACCTCGCTAACAAAGAGCAGAGGATACAGGAACTGGAAAGACAGATGGAGGAACCCGGATACTGGGATGACGCCTCAAAATCGGCGGAGGGCATGAAGCTTCTCGCTGCCCTGAAAGAAGATGTTGCGACTTATCAGAAGCTGAAGGATCAGTATGAGGAGATCGAGCTTCTGATCGATATGGGATATGAAGAGAATGATCCCGCGGTCATTCCGGAGATTCAGGAGACCCTGGACGCATTCAGGACAACATTTGACGATATCCGCATCAAGACCCTTCTGTCAGGAGAGTATGACAACAGCAATGCCATCGTGACCCTGCACGCCGGAGCGGGCGGAACCGAGTCCTGCGACTGGGCCGGCATGCTCTACCGCATGTACAATAAATGGGCGGATAAGAAGGGCTTCTCTGTTGAAGTGCTGGACTATCTGGACGGCGATGAGGCGGGCATCAAATCCGTCACCTTCCAGGTGAACGGAACAAATGCATTCGGCCTGCTCAAGTCGGAACGCGGGATCCACAGGCTGGTCAGGATCTCACCGTTCAACGCACAGGGCAAGCGGCAGACCTCTTTTGTCAGCTGCGACGTGATGCCGGACATTGAGGAAGATCTGGACGTGGAGATCAAAGATGAGGATATCCGTATCGATACGTACAGATCCAGCGGCGCCGGCGGTCAGCACATCAATAAGACGTCTTCCGCCATCCGCATCACCCACTTCCCGACCGGGATCGTGGTTCAGTGTCAGAACGAGCGGTCACAGTTCCAGAACAAGGACAAGGCCATGCAGATGCTGAAGGCCAAGCTGTACCTGCTCAAACAGCAGGAGAATATGGAAAAGGCATCCGGTATCCGCGGTGAGGTCAAGGACATTGCCTGGGGAAGCCAGATCCGTTCCTACGTGTTCCAGCCCTACACGCTGGTGAAGGATGTACGGACCGGTGCCGAGACCGGCAATGTACAGGCTGTCATGGACGGCGGTCTGGATCTGTTCATCAATGCGTACCTGAAATGGGTGACGCTTGGTGAAAAGGCATCTGAGAACTAAGATCCCGGACGGATGGGTTTTAAGAAAAAATAAACACATTTTCCGGACAGATCAGCGTTTTTCATTTTTTAAATGTGGTATTCTGGGAGCTGGCTGAAACAGCGGCATATTTCAGGCTGTCTCAGCCGGATTCTGAATAAGTGATCATAGCCGGGACCGGAAGGCTTCGGCTGAGCAAAGGATTAAGAGCGGCGCAGGGCGCCGGGGAGGATTTTCTATGGGACTTATCAAAGCGGCATTTTCATCAGTGTCAGGTGCATTGAAGGATCAGTTTCTTGAAGCGGTTGAGCCTGTGGATATGGGGGAACATACCGTATTCACGACCGGTGTGATCAAGGGCAAGAACGGAAAAGCAAGCGGGATCATTTCCAACGGTTCCGTGATCCACGTCTATGACAATCAGTTCATGATGATCGTAGACGGCGGAAAGGTCATCGATTACACGGCTGAACCGGGCTATTTTGTCATCGACAATTCTTCAGCTCCGTCCATGTTCAACGGCCAGTTCAAGGACAGCCTTGCTGACGCCTGGAACCGCTTCAAACACGGTGGAACAACGCCGCTTCGTCAGGAAGTTTACTACATAAATCTTCAGGAGATCAAAGGGATCAAATTCGGCACACGGAATCCGATCAACTATTTTGACAGCTTCTACAATGCCGAACTGTTCCTCCGCACGCACGGCACCTATTCCATCAAGATCACGAACCCGATCCTGTTCTATCAGGAGGCTGTTCCGAGGAATGCCGTGAAGGTCGATATCGATGATATCAATGAGCAGTACCTGTCCGAGTTCCTGGAGGCACTGCAGGTTTCCATCAACAAGATGTCTGCTGAGGGAGAGCGTATTTCCTTCGTAGCATCCAAGAGCTCAGAGCTTTCCCGCCATATGGCAGAAGTGCTTGACGAGCAGTGGAAGAACCTGCGCGGCATGGAGATCGTATCTGTTGCGCTTGCCAGCATCTCCTATGACGAGGAGTCCCAGAAACTGATCAACATGCGCAACCAGGGCGCCATGATGAGCGACCCGACCATCCGTGAGGGCTTCGTTCAGAGCGCGGTTGCCAGCGGCATTCAGGCGGCCGGATCCAACACCGCAGGCGCGGCGACGGGCTTTATGGGTGTCAACATGGGCATGGCGGCAGCAGGCGGCTTCATGGGCAGCGCAAGCCAGAACAACATACAGCAGATGCAGATGCAGCAACAGCAGATGCAGCAGCAGGCAGCTGCGGCTGCACCGGCGGCAGGCAGCTGGACCTGTGAGTGCGGAGCTGTGAACACCGGCAAGTTCTGCCCCGAGTGCGGCAAGGCCAGACCGGCGGACGGACCCTGGATCTGCCAGAAGTGCGGAACACAGAACACAGGTAAGTTCTGTGCGGAATGCGGGAGCCCGAGAGCCTGATCATCAGAGTGAAGTTTTGAGAGTGGAGTTTCAGACTTTTGACCAAAATGAGCGTTGTTTCTATTAAATGTCCAAATTGTGGTGGCGAGCTCGTCTTCGAGCCGTCATCACAAAATTATGTATGCCCCTATTGTAATTCGTCCTTTACCCAGGCCGAACTGGACCGGATGCTGGAACAGAGCGGACACGGGGAAGACCGGAAAGAGGCGGAAACGCAGACGGGACCGGATGCAGGAGGAAGGCCGGAAACGGAATACTCCGACAGCCAGCCCGGGGAAGGCAATCTGTACAGCTGCCCCAGCTGCGGCGCCCAGATCGTGACGGATGAGACCACGGCTGCGACGTTCTGCTATTACTGTCACAATCCGGTGGTGCTGGAGGGACGGATCAGCGGGGCTTATCTTCCGGACAGGATCATCCCCTTCAAGATTTCCCGGGAGGAGGCGGTCAGCCGGTTTCTTTCGTATGTCGGAAAAAAGAAATATGTCCCGAAAGCTTTCTTTAACGAACAGCAGATCGAAAAGCTGAGCGGTGTCTATTATCCTTACTGGGTCTACGATACGG
This sequence comes from Lachnospiraceae bacterium, assembly GCA_017652545.1. Next base: position 4,946 of record JAGCAV010000162.1, on the reverse strand, counting down.
ATGTGGAAGGGGAACTGACGGCAAACGGAACGCGGATCAAGACCTGGCGTGTGGGTGATACGGAGTACACGCAGACCAGCATCTATGACGTTCGCAGGCAGGGTGTGGTCGCTGTCGACCAGCTGACCAGAAATGCCCTGAAAAAAACGGCCGGTGAGCTGGTGGAAAATGTGCAGCCATATACAATGACAGACCTGACGAAGTTTTCGATGGGATATCTTTCCGGTTTTATGGCTGAAAAGCGGGATATAGAAAAGGACGCGCTCAGCGCAGGCTTGCGTGATGAAGCCGGAAAATACGCGAAAAAGCTTCTGGAAGGCAGCGCTTCCGAATACACGACGCTGAAGGTAAAGGATGCAAGATATATGCCGTCAAGGGAACAGTACAGCTATGTGCTGCTTCCGGTGTGGGTACTCACCTACAGGTCGCTGGCCGGCAAATTTTACTATTATGCCATGAACGGACAGACAGGTACAGTGGCCGGAGAACTCCCCATCGATATGCGAAAGCTTGTGATTCACTGCCTGATCCTCGGGCTTGTCATCATACTGCTTGCGCTCGCGGCGTCCTGGTATTTCTGAGCCGGCCCGGTATGCATCTTTTGGCCTACTGCATGGGAGAGATCTATGATGAACCCGATCGGGACATTAAAAAGAAAAAAATGCTTTGCTGCAGCCGCTTTGACAGGGAAGGCCTTCAGGAAGGTCATGATCTGCACAGCGCTGTTTCTGCTGCCGTTTTCCATGGGGGCGCAGGCGAATGCGGGTCCGGACAGGGTGATCCTGGAAGACGGGGCGGATCTGCTGACATCGCAGGAGGAGAGCGTGCTCTATGCTGCGGCATCGAAGCTGTCGGAAAGGACCGGATGGGCGCTTGACCTGGTAACGACAGATGATGCCGGAGGAAAAGAAGCGGTAGAATACGCGGAAGACTTCTACATGGACAACTTCATTCAGGACGACGGGGCCGTGTGTCTGATCGATATGGATAACCGTGAGATATATCTGGCCACTTCAGGCGATGTGATCTATTATGTCACGGATGATCTGCGGGATGAGATCCTGGACGAGGCCTTTGATGCAGTCAGTGAAGGGGATTATGAAGGAACCTTCAGGGCCATGCTGGAGGGATTGGACAGCGCCTATGACACCGGAATTGACAGTACGCATTATACGTACAATGAAGATACGGGCAAGATCGAATATTATACGCCGCCCAAAACAATATCACCCTTTGAGGCTGCGATGTCGACGCTTCTCGGCCTGGTCTCGGCATTCGGTATGGGCGGGATCATCAGCATGACCTACAGGAAAAAGGGAAGCAGGCCGAAGTATAACATGGCGGCTAACACGAGACTGGATCTGAGCGGAAGGTCAGACAAGCTGGTCAATCAGTTCACGACCACCAGGCATATCCCGAGGAATCCGCCGCCCTCATCAGGCGGACGCTCATCAGGCGGGCACAGAAGCACGATTCACTCCGGTTCCGGCGGACACAGCTTCGGCGGCGGGGGAAGAAAGTTCTGAACCGGGATGCTCAGGTATCCGCAGCCTGCGGTTCTTTCCTGTCTGCGCAGAACAGATAGAAATGAGCCAGGATCGTACCGAAATACGGGAAGACCCAAAGCAGCCCGATCCCGAAAGAGATGATGCCAAGCAGCACATAACCGATCATGGAAATGGCAAGGCCGGCAAGCCGGAAGCGGTATCCCCGCGTAAGGCTCCGGCTTTTTTTCATGATCTGGACAGGTGAAAGATCCGGCGTGTCCGCCAGAATGAAGAAAGTCATGCTGTAGATGATGTTGATCACAGCCAGAATACAGATATGAACCAGTGAAAGAAGAATGTTTCCGGCAATGCCTGAATAGAGGCCCGGCGCAACGATGCTGAGCAGGAGAAACGGAAGCGATGCCCCCAGATTCAGCAGACTGAGCAGAAGCGCAAGAGCGATCGACGTGTTTGACTGCCATCTGAAGCAGCGGAACATGTCCATGATCCGGATCTGACGATGCCTGGCCAGCTGCAGATACATATAATGAAAACCTGCGTCAATGACAAGCAGGATCACGGAAACAATGAAAGAAAGCGCCATGGAAGTCAGGCTGCCCAAAGCCGTGCGGGAGGGGGTACTTAAGAAGGTACCGAAAAGCCAGAGAATCATCTCCGCAGTCAGAAAAGCCATGACGATGGGCGTATAGTGCCCGCTCAGAGAAGTTCTGGCAGCTGATTTTATTTCATCGTTGCGGGGGATCATGTATAATTGCCTCCAATCGGTGTGCCGTCAGTCACGGTCGAAATATCGGGGCCTGGGGGATCGGCGTTCCCGGACTGCTCAGAAGGAGCAGAGTCTGTGTCGCCATGCGGCTTCAGGAAATAATCCACCAGCCTGTCGTGATCGTTTAAAAGGTCGTCTGACCAGACAGGTTCGGTCTCGCGCTCATGTTCACTTTCCTTTTCAAAGAGCCAGGGAAATGCCTCAGAAGCGCTTTCACCCAGATAGGTGCCGGTGTAATAGTTGACCAGCTGCTGCATCTGTGCACGCAGTACGGGGTCTGTTGTGACTCTGTAAAAGGCATATCCGGTAACCGCGCTGCTGACAATGATGCCGGCAGCCCCGAGCGAAACAGCTGTTTTAGCCTTGCCGAGCTGTTTTTCCGGACCGCGGGAGAGGAGCGCAAGGATGATCGCGAGAGCCCCGAGGGGGACGCTGATATAGATCATCATGAAGGAGATGACACTGATGATCCCCAGGACTGTCGCAATAAACTGCATGGAGCGGCGGTTTCCGTTTACAGATGCCCCGCCGTATCCGCCGGACTGATCATCAAAGTCACCGCTGAACCGGTCATAGAAATCCTGTTCATAATCGTCGTTGTCATTTGGACCAAAAAACATACATGACCCTCATCTGAAATAATCACGAAACAGTGTTTGATTTGATATCAGAAAATCATAGCACAAACCGGCCTGATGGTAAAGCTTCCATATGTATCGTCTTTGGCTGTGTGAACAGCAGCTAAGCCCGGGTTTAACGGAATACGGGTTACACTTGTTTTGAACCGGATAATCGGGTATACTTGGTCGGGCGAAGAGAGACGCTCCGGGTTTTGCACAGCCCGGCAGAAAACAGGGATCCGCATGAGAAATGAAAGAGAGATACCTATGAATCACGGACATATCAGATCTGTCCGACAGATCACGAAGAACAGCCATCTGAACTTCTTTGAGGTGGAGGCTGTCAAGAGAAACGGGGATGTTTTCCCGTACTATCTGGCATCACGCGCCGAAAACACGGATGAACTGTACATCAATATGAAGGAGACGAAGAGCCCGGACGGTGTTACGATCTTCGGCCTGTATGGAGAAGAGAAGGACCGGGTCGTGCTGGTGCGCCAGTTCCGCTATGCGGTCGGGGATTTTGTCTATGAGCTTCCGGCAGGGCTCATAGAGCAGGGGGAAGACATTCATGAGGCTGCTGTACGGGAGATGAAGGAGGAGACAGGGCTGACGTTTCGTGTGGTCAGCACGAAACCCTGGCAGGACAGAGCGTATTTTATGACTGACGGGATGACGGATGAAGCCTGTTCCTATGCATACGGAACCTGCAGCGGAAGTGTTTCCACAAAAGGGCTGGAAGACACGGAGGACCTTCAGGTCATTCTGGCAGACCGGGAAGAGGCCAGGCGGATCCTGCGGGAGGAGCGGGTTGCCTTAAGCTGTGCCATGATGCTGATGCGCTTTATCACGGATGAAGATCCCTTTGCTTTTCTTGAGATCATCTGACAGAGCCGTGACAGGAAAGACAGGTAATATGACAGATAAACGGATTACAACATCACCGGAGGAAACCGCGCAGATCGGAAGAGAACTGGCGTCGGAAGCAGGACCCGGCATGGTGATCACACTGAACGGCGATCTGGGAACCGGGAAAACGGTTTTTGCCCAGGGATTTGCCGCCGGGCTGGGTGTGAAAGATTATATCAACAGCCCGACATTTACGATCCTTCAGGTCTACGAAGACGGCTGCCTGCCGTTGTATCACTTCGATGTATACCGGATCGGTGATCCGGAAGAGATGGATGAGATCGGATTTGATGAGTATGTATACGGTGAAGGCGTCAGCCTGATCGAGTGGGCGGAGCTGATCAGCGATATCCTGCCCGAAAGAAGGATCGATGTCCGGATCCGGAAACTTCCCGATCAGGGCGATGATGTCCGGGAAATCACAATAGAAAGACAGGCAGAAGGCAGACAGGAATAATGAAGATTCTGGCGATTGACAGCTCCGGAATGACGGCGGGCATTGCCCTCCTGGAAGATTATAAACTGGCAGCTGAATACAATGTAAACTATAAAAAAACACATTCACAGACGCTTCTTCCCATGCTTGACGAGATCAGGAAGATCACGGAGCTGGATCTGGAAAGCGTCGATTATATTGCCGTTGCGGCAGGTCCGGGTTCCTTTACCGGGCTTCGGATCGGAAGCGCGACAGCCAAGGGGCTTGGCCTGGCACTCGGGAAACCGCTCGTGGAGGTCCCCACGCTGGAAGGCCTGGCTTGCTGTGTGTGGGAGGCGGACGGAATTATCTGTCCGATGATGGACGCAAGGCGTGACCAGGTTTATACAGGACTGTACAGGTTTGAGGCAGATGACGGCTGTGCATGGGGCAGAAAACTGGTGACAGTGCATGAGCAGTGCGCTGTGCCTGTTGCCGGGATCGTTGAAAAGATCAATGAGATCGGTGAACCGGTCATCTTTCTGGGTGACGGGGCGGATGCCTATGCGCAGGAAATCAGGGAAACCGTTCAGGTACCGTTCCGCTTTGCGCCGCCCAGTGCAAATGCGCAGAGGGGTGCCTGTGTCGCAGTGAGGGCGCTTGATCTGATCAGAGAGGGAAAGACCGTTGCGGCAAGCTCCCACAGACCGGAATATCTGCGGGTATCC
>JAGCAV010000161.1 GCA_017652545.1 Lachnospiraceae bacterium | reverse complement strand
TTCACTGAAAACGAACCACTTCGCCCAGTTCCTTGCGGGGTCTGTCCGCCGGCTCCTTTGCCCTCTTTCCGACAGCGATCACAGACATGATCTGCTCATTTTCCGGGATCTGCAGCTGCTCCCGGATGGCATCGGCATCACGGATCCCCATGATCAGCGTGTCGTACCCCGCATCTGACGCGGCCAGGACAAGATAGGCATCATGAAGCCCAAGGTCATAGGCACCCCAGTAATTGCCCGCTTCATTCGCAGGCAGTCCGCCATTGAAGCCGACAACATCCGGCACAAACGTCGTGACGATCAGCGCGGCACCGGCACTGCTTTTCCGGTTAAACTCCGGGAGGACCGCTTCGCGCAGCGCATCCGCTGTTTCCCGTGTTTCCGCCACATAGCATCTCGATGTCTGCTGGTTCTTCCAGGAGGGCGCCTGCTGCGCCTGCGTCAGGATTTTGACGAGATCCTCATGGCTGATCAGCGTATCCTCATAGGCGCGGACACTCCTGCGCCTTTTGATCAGTTCAGTAAATTCCATCTTGGTTTCCTTTCTTTTTCACCTGTAAGCAGATTCCAGAATCTTCCTGATCTCCTCCAGATTGCTTACAAAAGATATTCCCTTCAGCTTCTCGTCTGAGGACAGCTCTTCCTCTACCATCCGGTCGAGCAGCGCGCGCAGGCAGTCGTAATAGCCATTCAGGTTATAGACAATACAGGGCGTATCCAGATGGCCAAGCACGACCTTCGACATGATCTCCGAGATTTCTTCAAGGGTTCCCGTACCGCCCGGGAAGGCAATAAAAGCATCTCCCAGCTCGATCATCTTTGCCTTGCGCTCGGACATATCCCTCGTAACGATCAGCCTTGTGATCTCCGGATACTCAAACCCCATATCAATGAAAAACTGCGGTTCTACTCCGATCACTTCTCCGCCGGCAAGCAGGACGCTTTCCGCCAGTTCTCCCATGAGGCCGCGTTTTGACCCGCCATAGACCAGGGAATGGCCTGCGGACCCGATCCAGGTCCCCAGTTCCCTGACAGCGCTCCGCAGTCCCGGCGTTTTTCCTTCATTTGATCCCAGATACACTGTAATATTCATTGCAAGTCTCCAATGTCAGTCCCCAGTTTCACGTCTTCAGTTTCAGGTTTCCGGTTTCACGTCTCCGGTTTCAGGTCTTCTCTCTCCGGACAGGTTACAGGCAGCTTTTGAAGAAGCCGATGATTCCCGCTTCCACTTCCGCCTTGATCTCATCATAATTATGGATCTCATGACGATAGCCGAAATAAAGCTTTGTTGTCACCTTATGGCCTGTCTGGGCCAGCCAGTTTGTGGTCTGGTATACGCCTTCTCCCCAGTGGCCCACCGGATCCAGATCGCCGCCGATGTTATAGATTGGAAGATCTGTCGGGACACGGGAAGCCCACTCCGTTCCCTGGATAAAGTCCATCATCTCGCAGAAGTAGAGCATGGAACGGTTGTTGGTCGGCTTGGTAAATGCATCAAACGGGTCTGCGGCATGGTCGTTTTGAACCCACGGGCTGTGGCAGATCCACTCATTGCCGAGCTTCACCGGCTCCTCAATGCGTGAGAACATGAACCCGAACAGCATGCCTGTGAACTGCGGATCGGATTCGTCGCCCTTGCCGGCATCCACGGCTGCCTTCAGCGCACTCATTGCCTCCGGAAGTGAGGGCAGCGCTCCGCAGGTACCGCAGATCGTTACGCCTTTGAGCTCATCGCCGTACTTCGCGATGTAATCCCGGGCAATAAAGGATCCCATGCTGTGTCCGAAAAGAAAATACGGAAGGCCCGGGTACATCTCCTTCACGATCCCTGTCAGGATGTGCTCATCTTCCATCATCGTATGGGCGCCCTTTTCTCCCCAGTCTCCCCAGGTATCGTTGACGACCGCAGTCTTTCCATGGCCGACGTGGTCATCCGCCGCCACAATAAACCCGGCATCCATAAAGGCAACGATCATGTGGAAAT
>JAGCAV010000160.1 GCA_017652545.1 Lachnospiraceae bacterium | reverse complement strand
TGCCCATCTTTTCATATTCCCTGTAATCAACACTCAGAGCCCTGGGCTCGTTCTGGATCGTGGATGCCGCGGCATTCAGAACACCCATTAATCCCTTTGCGTTGGCAGTCGGGGCAGGCGGGGTCACCTCCACGTTGCTGTTGTTGAGCCGGAAGCTGATCTCATCAAAGTAGGGATGGTTGACATTGATGATGATATAGAAATTATAGTCATACGTATACCTGGGCGGATCGTAGCTGACCTCTTTCCCTTCCTGATCTTTCTGCTTAAGCTCTGTTTTGCTTTCCCGCACATCCAGCCGGCAGCCGGTCACGTCTGAGTAATCCAGGACATCCGGATTGGCTTCGGCAAGGTTCCTGGCACCGGTCACCATGAATTTGCGGTTGTCTTCGTCGATGTGGATCTTGGTGTTTGTTCCCAGTGTGCGGGTCGTATGGAAAGCAGCGACCTTTTCCTTGTTGGCCTCTCTGTAGTCGAGCTGCTCCCGGATCTGCTCCACTGTGCTGTGGCGTCTTTCAGAGAAGAAAGGAGAAAGCTTGGCCGCGCAGTTTTTGCACAGATTGCCGTCATCCAGCTTGCGGTTTCCCAGAAGACCGATCTCGCCGCCGCAGATGTCGCATTCTTTCTTTTCAAAAAGCTTCCCGAAAAGTCCCATTCTCAATACCTGCCTTTCTTAAATAGTATCAAATGAATCACAAATAGTATCAAATGAATCACATTGTTTTCCGGCGCATGACTTCCTGATCATGGCATGGGTATATGGCATTATTATAACGTAGATCAGCCTGTGCGTCATCATGATTTTGATGACTCATCCGGCATGTACAGCCAGATCTCCATGATCTGAAATCCATAATAGGTGACGGAAAGCCGGCAGCCGTCCGCGTTGGTTGAATAAAAGAAAGTCTGATCCCGTGAATAATCCACATCGAAGCCATTGTCAATACAGCGCTGGACATAGGCGGCATAGGCCGGCAGCGTTGTGTCTCCCACATAGACAGACAGCGAATCCGAGGATTCATTTTTCAGGAGGCCGGTTTCGGAATCCGGCTTCGGAAGAAGATCTGCGATCCGGGATGTCGGCCAGACCAGCGTCCCGATCTCAAGCGGCGCGTGCAGGGAGATGGACATTTCTTTGTTATATTCATAATAATCCAGTTCAAGCTTGGTTCCGTTCGAATCGAAGGCAGTATAGCTGTTGCCTTCACGGATGGGATCCTGCGTGAAACCTCTCTTTTCACAGGAAGAAACATAATCTCTGTACTGGGACGAAGAGACACGGGGCACATCCATGGAAAAGAGCGTGTCGGAACTGGAAAAGATCTGCCCACCCTCCACCGGGGGCTGATCGATCAGACCTGTCAGCGCAGAATCTTCCCAGCTGTGGGACGAGCGCGAAATGCTGCCGGATGCGGATGACTCCCCGAAAAAGACAAGATAAGGGATCGCAAGCAGCAGCCCGAACAGAAACAGGGCTCGCGGCAGATTTCGTCTCTTTGTCCTGACCGTATGCATGCCTACGAGCCATGCGGTCACATTCAGGATCAGCTGCGCCAGCGCAATGAAACCGCAGAGAATATAGCCGGTTGTGAAACCCATCAGGGAGAAGATCAGACTGAAGACGGCGAAGACGATCAGGACCCGCCGGAAGATGCTCTTTTCGAAAGAGCGCACGGAGGCTTCCTCCTCTGCCCGGGCGGCCGCCTCAAGGGCCTGCTTTGCCCGCAGCTTTTCGAGCCTGACCGCGTCGCTCTCCACGATCAGCTCCCGGGAGCCGCAGTACGGACAGGTCAGGATCCGGTTTTCGGCATCCGCTTCCATGGTACCGTCGCAGTTTTTGCAGCGCATGCGGATGGTCCTGACAGCCTGGTCTTTCCGAAGGGAAGTGCCGCAGTTTTCGCAGAATTTGGCTTTGGCCGGATTGGGTTTTCCGCAATTTGGACAATTCATGATGACCTCCGGATAACATGGCAAATATGAATGAACGTGATTCATTATAGCCAAAGAAGAGACACATCGCAATGCGGGGAAAAACAGGTTTTGTGAAATTTCAGGAATGAAAAACGTAATATTTGACCGCACCCCGATCGTATGATACATTTTTACAGTCGATTCCTGTTTCAGGAAGACGGCGTATTCACCGGGATGATGCGTTTCCTGTCAGGAAGTGTTTGGAAAGGAGTAAACGCAATGAAGACGAGAATAGGGATCATGGGATATGGAAATCTGGGCCGCGGTGTCGAACTGGCGGTGAACGCGGCGCCGGACATGGAACTGGCAGCTGTGTTTACAAGGAGAGACCCCGGGAGTGTGAAAATCCGTACCGCGAATGTCCCGGTTGTGCCCGCTGATGAGGCAGCCGCATGGACAGACCGCATAGACGTTCTGATCATCTGCGGAGGCAGCGCGACGGATCTTCCGAAACAGACTCCTTTCTACGCGGGCATGTTCAACGTGATCGACAGCTTTGATACGCATGCGAGAATACCGGAGCATTTCGCAGCTGTAAACGAAGCGGCAGTCCGGGCTGGCAGGATCGCGATGATATCCGTGGGCTGGGATCCGGGTATGTTCTCCCTGAACAGGGTCTATGCCAATGCCATTCTGCCGGATGGCAATGACTATACCTTCTGGGGCAAGGGCGTCAGCCAGGGGCATTCCGACGCGGTGCGCAGGATCAGGGGCGTAAAGAATGCCAAACAGTATACGATCCCCGTGGAGCGTGCGCTCGAAGCTGTGCGTGCAGGGGAGAATCCGGTCCTGTCTACCCGTGACAAGCATACGAGAGAATGCTTCGTCGTGGCGGAAGAAGGCGCAGATCTGGCCCGCATCGAGCAGGAGATCGTGACCATGCCCAATTATTTCGCCGATTACGATACCACCGTTCATTTCATCTCGGAGGAAGAATTCAACCGGGATCATATGGGAATGGCTCACGGCGGATTTGTTTTCCGCACGGGCAGGACCGGTGTGAACGGCGAACACAGGCATGTGATCGAGTACAGCCTGAAGCTGGATTCAAATCCGGAATTCACCACAAGTGTGCTGGTTGCCTACGCGCGGGCCGCCAAAAGAATGTATGATGAAGGACAGCGCGGCTGCAAGACCGTTCTGGATGTCGCGCCGGCGTACCTGAGCGAGAAGAGCGGAGAAGAGCTGCGGGCGCATCTGCTGTAAGAAACATGAGAGAAATACCGTTGGGGGCAAAAGACCTTTTGCCCCCAATGTCATTTTGACAGGAAAAACAACAGACAAAGAAAGGAAACGGGTGTGTCAGGTATGGAGAAGAAGGTAAGAGCCGGCGTACTGGTCGCGCCGGGTGTTACACAGATCAGGGAGTTTGATATGCCAAAGCTCGGGAAAGGCGCTGCGATCTGCAGGATCCTGAAGGCAGGGATCTGCGGGACAGACAAACATTCTTTCCGGGGCGAATCCGTCCAGTATAAGGGGACGGCCAATGAGATCGATCTGCCCTTCCCGATCATTCAGGGCCATGAACTGGTGATGGAGATCGTGGAGATTGATGAAGAGGCATCGAGAAAGCTTTCCTTTGACGGGGACATTCTCCGCGTCGGAGACCGGATCACGATCTGTCCGGACGTCGTCTGCGGAACATGCTGGTACTGCAAAAATATACCGAATTACCCATGGTGCGAGCATCTGCAGTTCAGCTACGGCAATATGCGTTCCTGCAACGACGGAAATCATCTGTACGGCGGATTTTCCCAGTATATCTATCTGGAGCCCGGTACCCGTGCCTATAAAGTGCCGGACGGCCTGCCGGATGAGATGGCTGCCTTCACGGAAGTGATGTGCGTTGCATATACGCTGGAAAAGGCGCGGGAGTTTTCCGGTTTTTCCATGGAAGGCTTCAACTTCGGAAACACAGTGGTCGTTCAGGGATCCGGTCCGCTTGGAATCGCGCATATCGCCATGGCGAGAATGCTTGGGGCCGGCAGGATCATCGCGACCGACATATCAGATTTCAAGCTGGACATCGCGAAAGCGATGGGCGCGGACCTGACGATCAACGTCAAAAAAACAACGGAAGAGGAACGGATCAGGCTGATCAGGGAATTCTCGCCCGGCGGCCGCGGCGCTGATGTCGTGGTTGAGTGCGTAGGCAGACCGGAGGTCGTTCCGGAGGGACTGCGCTATCTGCGCAAAGCCGGCATGTACCTGGAGCCGGGGAACTTTGTGGACTGCGGCGGAACGAATATCAACATACATGAGGTCTGCGCGAACAATCTGCGTATCATCGGTATGACCAATCATACCCACAACTGCTACAAGACAGTTATGGAAATGATGCTGCGTGAAAAAGACCGTTTCCCGTGGGAAAGGGTGTTCAGCCATGTGTACGGGCTGGATGATTACCGCACAGCCCTCGAGACGAGCATGACGGAAGAGAGCATGAAGGTGCTGATCGATCCCTGGAAAGGATGATGAGATCATGATGAAACGCGCATTCCTGCCGGTGAGCGCAGCGGCAGCGCTTCCGGAATGGGAATGGCAGAAGAAGGCGGCATTTCCCGACTGGAAGCATTATACCGATGATACGCTTGCCATGAACAGCATGCTGAGCTTTCAGTCATTTCATGGGCAGGGGACTGTGTGGATCAGGGTCAGTGATGAGACGGAGCGTTTTTCCCTGTATGTCAACGGGCAGAAATGCGATACATCGGGGATGAACGCAGGCGTGTGGAAGGTTGATATTTCCGAAGCTGCCGTCGACGGCGTGAATACGCTGCAGGTTTCCGGCATCATGCCCCCGCAGCCTGCCGAAGCCGTGGAGGTGTGCATTCCCTATCCGACAGTGCTTGAGGAACCGGACAGCCTTGAGGGCATCCGGCCGGAAGCGCTCAGGCTGATCTCGGATATCATTCAGTCCGATATTGCATGCGGGTTCACCGGCGCGCAGATGGCCGTGATCAGAAACGGGCGTCTGGTCTGCGAGCGTTCATGGGGCAGCCTCAACAGCTATGAAGCGGACGGAACCCCCAAAAAGGACAGGACGCCGGTGACGGGCGAAACCCTGTATGACCTGGCAAGCGTGACCAAGATGTTTTCCGCCAACTATGCCCTGCAGAAGCTGGTTACGGACGGTCTGCTGGATGTCGGCAGCCCTGTGACGGATATCCTGGGGAGAGGCTTTGCGGAAGATACACTTGATCTTGTGTACGAAACGGGGGCCGCGCCGGATCATGATACGCAGATCGCATGGAAGCGGAAAGTGACCGTCCGGGACCTGCTCTGCCATCAGGCAGGGTTTCCCGCGTCGCCGCATTATCATGATCCGGACTTTGACATGTCGCGCCTTGCCGCCGGTGAGGCAGGTTCGAACCGGTGTCATGCCGCTGCCCGGGAAGAGACACTCGGAGCGATCTGCAGGACGCCGCTGCTCTATGAGCCGGGAACAAAGACGCTCTATTCCGACGTGGACTATATATTGCTGTGCTTTATTATCGAGAAGGTCACCGGCCTGCGGCTGGACGAGTACATGAAGAAGACCTTCTTTGATCCGCTCGGCCTTGACCGAATCTGCTTCCTGCCGCCGGAGAACGGGTTTTCCGCGGATGACTGCGCTGCCACGGAACTGAACGGGAACACCCGGGACGGGCATGTTTCCTTTGAGGGTATCCGTACGGAAACACTGCAGGGCGAAGTGCACGATGAGCTGGCATGGTATTGCATGGAAGGCGTTTCCGGACACGCAGGTCTTTTTGCCTGCGCAGGAGATCTGGCGAGGCTGGCCAGTGTGATGCTCACCGGCGGATATGGGAAGCACAGGTTTTTCTCACGGAACGTGATGGACTTTTTTACGGCGCCGAAGGCGGCTGACGCCGGCCAGTGGGGCCTGGGATGGTTCCGTGAGGGTGATGACCAGCGCGTCTGGCACTTCGGCACACAGGCAGCTCCGGGTACCGTGGGGCATCAGGGCTGGACGGGGACGCTGGCGATGATCGACCCGTCCCGGAACCTGGTGATCGTGTACCTGACCAACAGGATCAATACACCCGTCACGGACGAATCGAACCCGAACGGTTTTGACGGCTGCTGCTATACCGCTTCGACCCTCGGCTTTGTGCCGCAGATCCTCTCGATCGGCATGGATACGGATGCGGATGTCACCGGGCAGCTTCTCGATCTGCTGGCGGATATGGCATCCGAAAGCATGAAACTGATCCCGGAAGGCGCGGATTCCCGTCATCCCTATGTGAAGAACGCGCTGAGCAAGACCGGGGTTCTCAGGGCATGGGCAGGGGAAGCCGGGAACACTGAATATACGGAATTTGCTGAAAACTGTGTAAAACAGGTGGCAGCACGGGAGGAAAGAGATGCAGGATGAAAAAGCGTTGTGGGAGAAGTGTACTGCGTTTCACGGACATGCCTGCGGCGGGCTTATGATCGGATTTAAGGCAGCCCTTTATGCTGAAGAGCTCCTGAAACAGGATCATTCCGGAGACGAACAGATGGTGTGCATTTCGGAGAACGACGCCTGCGGAGTGGACGCCGTACAGGTCATATCAGGATGCAGCGTGGGAAAAGGGAACCTGCTGTTCCACATGACCGGAAAGCAGGCATTTTCGTTTTATAAAAGAGCGACAGGTGAATCAGTGCGCCTGGTTCTGAAAGCCACCCCTGAAGGTATGTCCAGAGAACAGAAGTTTCAGTACCTTCAGGAGAGCCGGCCGGCTGATCTTTTTGAAGTCATGGAAACCCGCCTGCCGCTTCCGGAAAGAGCGAGGATCTTTAAATCCTGCCGGTGTGATGTCTGCGGGGAAATTGCCGGTGAGCCGTGGATCCGGCTCACCGGGGAACGGAAGCTTTGTATCGACTGCTACGGGGGATATAAAAGATTTGATGTGTGAATATGTCATGAAAAGACAGATTCTGTGCAGCCTGACTGCTTTGTTCGTTGGCTTGTGCGCCGCGGGAGCACAGGCCGTTGACGTAGGCATTTCTATGTCTGACGCCACCACAGCCAGAGGTATCGCTCTCACCCAGAACATCGTCTCCGGCCTGGAAACGGCCGGCATGTCGGTCCATATGATGGACGCCGGAGGCAGAATGTCCCAGCAGGTTTCGGACATCGACACACTGATTGCCGAGGAACCGTCCTATCTCGTGGTCTCATGTGTCAGATCCCTGGGGCTGGGCGAGGTGATCGGCCGCGCGGCGCAGGCCGGGATAAAGGTGATTCTGGCGGATCAGTATGCCTCAGATGTCAGGGAGGATGATGTGTATGCTCAGGCTGGTGTGAACTGGAACTGGGCAGCACAGTCCTGCGTGGAGGCGCTGACAGGCAGCGCCGGAACCGGGCCTCTGTCGATTCTGGAAATCACGGGGGCACCTGGCAGCAGCATCACCAATGAATTGTCGGGGAGCTTTCGAAGGAGCCTGGATGACATTGAGGACGCCAATATCGCCGGCGTATTGAACGGCGGAGGGGATCGCCAGACAGCCAACCAGGAGTTGTCGAGATTTATCGCGGAAAAGGGACTGTGTTTCAGCGCCATCTTCGCCCATGGGGATGAACAGGCACTGGGGGCAATCAATGCCCTGATGAATCTTCCCGATACAGATGAACTGCCGGTCGTCTGCGTGGGCGGTATGGATGATGCCCGGCGGGCACTTCAGGCGGGGAGGCTGTATGCCTGCGCCGCGCTGGAGACAGATTACGGCAGTGTCATCCTGCAAATGATTGAGGCGGACCAATCCGGGTCTGATGCGCCGCAGGATGTCTCGTTTGAGGGAATCATGCTTTTCGCTGACGAACAGGAGGGACGATGATATGCATCGGGGACGCATCGCCATACGGGACAGGCTGCGGCGCAGTTTCATGTCCATTGCCCTTATTCCCACATCCATCTTTTTCCTTGCTTTTGCTCTCTACACAGCAGTCAACACCTGGAACCAGTCCACTGCTTTACTGACCGGGCGCATGTCCCGGATCCAGCTGGACCTGGAACAGCTGATGGAGGAGGCGAGCCAGGTGGCGCGCACTGTGGCGAATGACAGGGACATTCTGGAAGAACTGACCCAGACATTTGCCGACACCCGGGGGCGATACCGGTCAGAGCTGTCCGTCAACAACGAGCTTGGCTATATCTCCCGCTATTTTGACTCCAGGCTTGAGGTATACATTATAGCGGAAAACGGAGCACAGTACAAAAACGGCAGCCTCGAATTCCTCCAGGAAGACTTTCGACATACCGACTGGTACGAGAACATCCGGAACAGCACAGGCGAGATATGGTTTCCCATGCGGCAGGGGTCGAGGGCCGTCAACACACTGGGCGGCAGTTTCGCCGCGCTGGGGGTTCCTCTTCGGCTGGAGCCCGGAGGGGAATATATCGGTGCGCTGCTGGTGGAGGCCCGGGTGGATGAAGTCATCTCTGATCTGCTTACAGGGGAAGGCAGTTGGTACATCATCGCGCCGGACATGGAAATGCGCATCGTGGATGAACGCGTGCGCATTTATGAGGAGAATAACATCACCGTGGCGGAGGCCGGCGATTTCCGTGTTCTTGAAGAGCGGGAGACGCCGCCGGACTATGTGCAGCGGACCATCGGCACGATCGGCTACTGGCGAAGTGACTTCAAACACTTTGATGTGGTCCGCGCAGGGTATTATAAGGTCTGTTACGCTGCGGTGGATGCAAACCACTGGATCATCGTTAACTGTGTTCCCTACCTTCGATTGTACCGGGCTCCTGTGATCGCCATCGCACTGCTGCTCTTCGGCATTGCTGTGCTGTTTTTCCTGGTCATTCGCAGCGCGAACCGGGTATCTACCACCTTTACTGCGCCGATTGTCGCTCTGAACGAGACAGCGCACCGGGTGGGCGACGGCGATTTTGATCTCTCCATTGAAAAGTCACGGGACGACGAGCTCGGAGATCTGTCAGATGAATTCAACCGCATGATCCGTCATGTGAAGCGGCTGATGCAGCAGGTGGTGGAGGAGCAGGAGATTCAGCGCAGCTATGAACTGCTGCTTTTGCAGGCGCAGATCAACCCGCACTTTCTGTACAACACACTGGATTCCATTGTATGGCTGGTGCGCATGCAGAAAAATGATGACGCCATTACGATGCTGGAGGCGCTGATCGACTTTTTCCGGTCCGGCCTGAGCAAAGGCAGTGATGTTGTTCCCCTGTCTCAGGAGATTATGAACGTTCGCAGCTATATGACGATCCAGGAATACCGCTACAGGACCAAGCTGACCTGGGATGCAGCCTGTGACGACGATATTGCCGGGTTCCAGGTACCCCGGCTGACTCTCCAGCCACTGGTGGAAAATGCGATCTACCACGGCATTAAAGAGAAAGAAGGCCCCGGGCACATCAGCGTGGCCTGCTGGCCTGAAGAAGGCGCGGTGATGCTGCAGGTAACGGATGACGGCCTTGGCATGAGCCGGGAGGCGCTGGAAGCGCTTCGTGCACAGATCGACGCACAGGATGTGCGTGAACGCAAGAGCTATGGCGTAATCAATGTTTTTGAACGGCTGCGGCTGTTCTTTAAGGATCGGTGCGTTCTTTCGGTCGAGAGCACGGAGCATGAAGGCACGTGCGTGACGATCGAAATCACAATGGAGGCAGAAGACAATGTTTAACCTGATGATCGTCGACGATGACGAGACTTTGCTGGAGGGCATGGTCACTGCTGTGGACTGGAACAAACTCGGATTCCAGGTGATCTTTGCCGCCAAAGATGGTGTGGAAGCCCTGGAAGCCCTGGAGAAGATGCCCTGCGACGTGCTGATGACGGACATCCGTATGGGACGCATGGACGGTCTGGAATTGGTTAAACAGGTGAGCGAAAAGTTTACGGACATGTCGTTTGTCATGATGAGTGCTTATGATGATTTCAGCTACGCCCAGCAGGCCATGCGTCTGGGCGTGGAGGATTATCTTCTTAAGCCCATCAATCTGAATCAGCTGGACGAAACCATGCGCCGTCTGCACGCCAGGCTGGCAAAATCAAGGGACGAACGTGAAAAGGTCGAGCGTATTCAGGATCGTATGAAGGGCTTCGGTCAGATGGACGATCAGGATTACCTCCGGGCCACCAGCCCGCAGTATGCCTCGCTGGTGGACCACATCGTAAAGCTGACGCTGATGGGAAACTGGAAGGATGCTTCGGCGTACGCGGACCGGCTGGAGAAGAAGCTGACCGGAACAGGAGAAGGCGCCTTTCTTGCGATGCTGTCCTCCGTCAATCTGCTGGTGAGCAGGGCAGAGCTGGAGGAAAGCCTGAACGACGATCAGCTGAGCAGTCTGCACAACATGCAGGAACAGATCATCATCGCGGATTCCTGTCCGGCAGGCATGGCTATTCTGAGGAAAACCCTTGAGAGCCTCGCCAGGGAGATCGGCCTGTCAGCCAATGATATTCCGGCTCTGATGGAAAGAGCTGCGGCATACGTGGATGCTCATTATGCCCGGTCTGATCTGCGGCTCGGGGAAGTGGCGGCCTATGTGGGTCTGAGTACAAATTACTTCAGCAGCCTCTTTACCCGGCATATGGGCACCAGTTTCTCGGAATATCTCATTGCCAGGCGCATGCGTCAGGCACAGCTGCTGATGAGCAGCACGGAGAAAAAGACATATGAAATAGCCCGCATGGTAGGTTATGAAAATCCTGCCTATTTCTCTGCCGCTTTCCGAAAGTATACCGGTTTCTCCGTTTCGGATTACCGGCGTAATATACGCAGTGCTCCGTCAGACGGATCGGAAAAAATCTAAAGATTCTGGTATGATATAAAATTTACACAGACAGCCAACCCTCCTACAATGAATTTATCAAACATTTAAATTCATTACAGGAGGGTTTCATTATGAAAAAGGTTTTAGCTGCTATTCTGACTACTGGCCTGTTACTGAGTCCCGCCGCTGCGTTCGCCGAGTCCGGCATGACAGTCGGCTACACTGTGCAGAGCATGGAGAACGCTTACTTTGTTGCTATCGTTGAGGGTATGCAGGCTGCCGCGAAGGAAAAGGGCATCAACCTGATCGTCTCCGATGCCGGGGCGGATGCCGCCAAGCATGTCAATCACATTGAAGACTTTATCTCCCAGGGCGTGGATGCCATCATCATCAGCCCCGTGGATCAGGAAGCACCCGCTGACGCGGTGAAGGAAGCCCAGGAAGCCGGTATCCCGGTGATAAGCCTGGATCAGGTAGTTTCCGGTTCTGACGCTTTCTATGGTATCAGCGAGCATGAATATGGCTACATGGGCGGCAAGATCGCCGGAGACTGGCTCAATGAAAAGGAAGCCGACGGCACGATCGAGGACGTGCTGGATGACGAGGGTAAGATCGAAGTCGTGGTGGTGCGCTACGACATGATCAAATCTGTTATTGACCGTGCCGAGGGACTCAAGGATGGTATCACGGAAACCTATACTGGTGATCACGAGATCGATTTCGTCTACGAGCAGAACGCTGCCAGCGCCGACGAAGGTTATAACCTGGCTGAAACAGCGCTGACTGCCAACCCGGATATTGCAGCCTTTATCTGCATCAACGACTCCGGTGCCCTGGGTGTGTACGAAGCTTGCCTGCTGCACAAGGAGCATACCCCGGACAATACCTGTATTGTGGGTCTGGACGCTCTGGAAGAGCCGCTGCGCCTGATCTCTGAAGACA
Organism: Lachnospiraceae bacterium; assembly: GCA_017652545.1. The sequence continues at coordinate 12,947 of JAGCAV010000160.1, read as the reverse complement.
CCATGTACAAAGGCACTGTGGATATCCAGCCGGGCCAGAAAGGCGCCGAGGTACTTGATATCGTCAAAGAGGTCATTGAAAACGGCCCCATCGAAGAGCAGATCGTATACTCCATGAACCCCGTGACCAGGGAGAATATCGCAGATTACGTCTCGGACTGATCAATTTACGGACATTCATGAATGCAGAGCGGGGATAAATATCCCTGCTCTGCCTGCTTAGGGAGGTTTTGAAAATGGATCATCCGATACTGGAACTGCGGAATATCACCAAGGAATATCCCGGCGTTGTGGCCCTGGATGATGTATCCCTCGCTTTTCGAAGAGGCGAAGTACACGCCATCTGCGGTGAGAATGGCGCGGGAAAGTCTACTTTCATCAAGGTCATCACCGGGGCCATACAGCCTACTCACGGTGAGATATGGTTTGAAGGGGAGAGGCTTGAGAACAATAATCCGCATAAAGCCCTGTCCATTGGCATTTCCGCCATTTACCAGGAGTTAAACCTGTTGAAACACCTGACAGTGGCGGAGAACATTTACTACAATCGCTATCCCTATAAAAACGGCCTCATCGACTATCGGAAGATGGAGGAGAACGCCCGCCAGGTTCTGGACCGTCTTGGGGTCAGGATCGATCCCAAAATGCTGGTCAGGGATCTGACTGTGGGCTACCAGCAGCTGGTAGAGATCGCCAAGTCGGTCTCGCGCACGATCAAAGTGCTTATTCTGGATGAGCCAAGCGCTCCGCTGACCAACAACGAACTGAAATACCTGTTCGACATAGTCCGCGCCATGCGTGAGGAGAACATGGCCATCATATATATATCCCACCGGCTGGAAGAGGTATTTCTGCTCTGCGATAAGGTTTCGATCTTCCGGGACGGTCATTTCATCCGTACCCTGAATGTATCCGAGACAAATCAGCAGGAGCTCATTCGACTGATGGTGAACCGCGAGCTCACAGAAACGTATCCGAAGGCACATACCCGGAAGGGGGAGGTCGTTCTGGAAGTTAACAACCTCAGCACAGGCCTGCTTCGGAATGTGAGTTTTAAGGCTTACCGGGGCGAACGCCTGGGCTTTGCAGGCCTGGTGGGCGCCGGGCGCACAGAGACCGCCCGGGCTGTATTCGGTGCGGACAGGATCGAGTCCGGCGAGATCATTCTCAATGGCAAACAGGTGAAGATCACAAGCCCGGCTGATGCCATCCGTCATGGGATCGTATATCTGTCTGAGGACAGAAAACAGCTCGGCCTGTTCCTGAACATGTCCATACTGGACAATATTCTGTTCTCCTACCTGCCGAATCTGCAGGGCAGATCGGGACTTCTGGATCTGAAATCAGGCGACAAAATCTGCCAGAAACAGATCGAGACCCTGGCCATCAAGACACCCTCTGCCCGGCAGCTGGTTCGCAACCTGTCCGGCGGAAACCAGCAGAAGGTTATCATCGCAAAATGGCTGCTGCTGAACTGCGATGTGATCTTCTTTGATGAGCCCACCCGGGGTATTGACGTTGGCGCAAAGCAGGAGATTTACAGGCTGATGAATGAACTGACCGAGCAGGGCAAGTGTGTGATCATGATTTCTTCTGAAATGCCGGAGCTTCTGGGTATGTCAGACCGGATTATTGTCATGCATGAGGGCGAGGTCGTTGGAGAACTGAGCGGCGCTGAAGCCTCACAGGAAGAGGTACTCAGATTAGCATCGGGAGCGTGATCACATGGAAAATAAAAAGAAGCTGAACGTCAACTGGAATGACATGGGCATCATCATAACGCTGATCGTGATGATCGTGTTCTTTTCCGTTTTAACAAAATCCTTTTTCTCGGTACGGAATTTCACTAACATAGCCCGTCAGATCTCAGTTACCGGGATCTGTGCCGTAGGCATGACATCTGTGCTGCTGACTGGCGGTATCGATCTGTCCATCGGCTCAGTCATTGGCGTGTCCTCTGCACTGGCTGCCATCATGATGAGCTACGGCATGCCCGTATTTGCAGCGGTGATCGCGGCTTTTGCCTCAGGTATTGCCATCGGCGTGGTAAATGCCTTCAGCATTACCACATTGCATATTCCGGCCATGATCACCACGCTGGCCACACAGATGGCTCTGCGCGGTGTGGTCTATCTGGTCACGGGCGGCATGCCTGTCTATGGTATTCCGGAGGGCTTTAAGGTGCTGGGACAGGGTTCCATCGGGCCTCTGCCTATCTCTGCCATCATTATGGTGATCGTATTCATACTGGGCGGTGTGATGCTCAGCCGCACAACCTTTGGCCGCCACATCTACGGTATCGGCGGTAATGTGGAGACTGCCCGGCTCTCCGGCGTGGATGTGAGGAAAGAACTGTTCAAGGTCTATATGCTGGAGGGTACCCTTGGCGCTATGGCCGGACTCATTCTCACTTCCCGGATCAATTCGGGTCAGCCAAGCTCCGGCGACGGTTATGAGATGGACATCATTACAGCTGTTGTGCTGGGCGGTGTATCTCTCTCCGGCGGTGAGGGCAAGCTGGGCAAGGTCATCATCGGTATCATTTTCATGGGGGTGCTGGCTAACGGCATGATGATGATGAACGTCAATGAATACTGGCAGCGCGTGGTCAAGGGACTGGTGCTGCTGGCGGCGGTTGCCATCGACATTCGCGCGAAGAACAAGATGAAGAGCATTTAGGAGGATTTACGATGGAAAGATTCTTTGATCCCCAGCTGGAGTATAAGCCGGATTTCGTTGAGTGCATGAAGCGCATCTACGCATGGTACGACCATCAGGTGCTGGATCGCGTGCCGATCCGCTTCTCGGCGCACAACGCGGAGTATGACATCATAGACAATCTTGACCATTGGGCTACGCTCAAGGACCGCTGGTATGATACAGAATATCAGGTGGAAAGATTTATCGGCAATCTGCCAAAGAGCAGCTTCCTGGGGGAGACGTTCCCCACATTCTGGCCAAACGTCGGCCCCAACTGTTTTGCGGGCATGCTTGGCTGCAAGCTGGAATTTGGCGATGTGACCAGCTGGGCTCTGCCATGCATTGAAGAAGCTGATGAGATCGACAGGATTGAATTTGATCCCAACAGCGAGTACCTTCTCAAGCTCAACGAGCTGACAGATTACGCGCTTGAGCGCTGCAAAAACAAATTCCTGGTCGGATACACTGACATGCATCCCGGCCTGGACTGTGTCGGCGCCCTGCTGGGTACCCAGAATATGTTCTTCCAGATGGCAGAGGATGAGGACGCCATCATCGAACTGTGCCGTAAAGCTGCCGATCCCTTCTTCAGGCTGATGGACAGCTTTCATGACAAGCTTAAAGCCCACGATCAGCTGTCGGTGACCTGGATGAATATCCCCTCGTACGAGACGATGCACATCCCAAGCTGCGACCACGGCGCGATGATCTCCCCGGATATGTTCAACCGGGTGGAATTGCCTTTCATTGAGGAAGAGGTCAGGCATTTTACTCACAACATCTTCCATGTTGACGGCAAGGAAGTGGCGCGTCACCTGGATGCTTTGCTGCCGATCCCGGAGATTCAGGCTTACCAGTGGGTACAGGGACTGGGGCCTGAAAAACCCATCATGCAGTGGGTACCGCTGATCAAAAAGATCCAGGCTTCGGGCAAGAGCGCGGTGGTGGATCTGAAACTGGAAGAGCTGGAACCCTTCATGGAGGCAGTCCGGCCGGAAGGCATTCTGCTGTGTATGGATGAGTCTGATCCGGAAGTACAGAAGGAAGTGCTTAAAAAGCTGCTCAAATGGAAGTAAGAACTGTCTCTGAAATCCTCGGGAGCAACATCCGGTTGCGTGCATGGGAACGATCTCTGTATTATAATGTCTTATATACAGGAGGTGAAAAGCATGGACACAAAAGATGTATTACGCGAACTCAGAACAAAGACCGGTCTTTCCCAGGATGAACTGGCAGAAAAAATCTTCGTGACGAGACAGGCGGTGTCGCGCTGGGAGAATGGGGAGACGATCCCGAACACGGAAACGTTGAAGCTGCTTTCGAATCTCTACGGGGTCTCGATCAATACCCTGCTCGGATCGCCGCAGAAGCTGATCTGCCAGTGCTGCGGGATGCCTCTGGAAGACGAGATTATCGGCAGGAATGAAGACGGAAGCCTCAATGAGAATTACTGCAAATGGTGCTTTGCTGACGGGACATATACCTACAGCGATATGGATGACCTGATCGAGGTCTGTGTCCGCAATATGGTGAATGAAGACTTCACAGAGGAGCAGGCACGCGCTTATCTGAAACAGATGCTTCCCGGTCTGGATTACTGGAAGAGATACGAGGAGCTGGGCGACGGCGGCCAGTTTGAAGAGTTTAAGAAGAGACTGATCGAAGAGATCAATGATCTGCATGTTGAGGGCATGCCGAAGGTTGAAAAGCTCAATGCGCTTGTCGGAAAATATGTTAATCTGGAATACCGGCTCCCCAGCGGAGTGAGCATGAAGTTCCTGGATGACCAGACAACGTATCTTGGGACACAGCTGGAACCCGAGTTTGGCGAAGGATTCTGCTTTGGCGTGCTGGCCAACATGGAATTCATCATGGTCTGCACGTATGAGGAGGGCGGCGCCAATCCTGAACTGCTTGTGTACAAAAAGCGGTAAATGCGGATAGGAGAATGATCAGGGAAAATCATAAGGGTATATAAATAAAAGGCCGGTTCTGCGATTGGTGGCCAATCACAGGACCGGTTTTTTTGTGGCTAAGGAAACTGCTCGTTTCCTTAGCCACAAAACGCTCCGCAAGGGCCACGGAATTGATGTGACTTAAGCGCTGATATGGCATCAGGAAAAGATCATGAAATAATTATGCAAAGCGACTTGACAAAACACACCTGGTGGAATACTATATATGCGACAGGATTGATAAATATTTAACAATATTTGGATAGAAAGGAGATCCGATGCAAAAGATCACAAACGTAAAGGAGCTGGAAACAGCGCTTGCCCTGATGCGCAAGGCGCAGGAAACATTTGCTTCCTATACGCAGGAACAGGTGGATGCCATCTTCAAAGCAGCTGCCATGGCCGCGAACAAGGCGCGTATCCCGCTGGCAAAGATGGCAGTGAGCGAAACGGGTATGGGCGTTGCTGAAGACAAGGTCATCAAGAATCACTATGCCGCAGAGTATGTGTATAACAAGTACCGCAGCACAAAGACCTGTGGTGTGCTGGAGGAGGACGAAGCCTTCGGTGTCAAAAAGATCGCCGCGCCCATCGGATTGATCGCGGCGGTGATCCCGACCACGAACCCGACTTCGACAGCCATTTTCAAGACACTGCTCTGCCTGAAGACCCGCAACGCCATCATCATCAGCCCGCATCCCAGGGCAAAGCACTGCACGATCGAAGCAGCCCGCATCGTGTATGAGGCAGCAGTGGCGGCAGGCGCTCCCGAGAACATCATCGGATGGATTGATGAGCCTTCGCTGGAAATGACCAATCTGGTCATGAAGGAGAGTGACTGCATCCTGGCTACCGGCGGCCCGGGCATGGTCCGCGCGGCCTATTCCTCCGGAAAGCCGGCTCTGGGCGTAGGTGCAGGCAATACGCCGGTCATCATTGACAGCACTGCGGACATCCGAATGGCGGTCAGCTCCATCATTCATTCCAAGACCTTTGACAACGGCATGATCTGCGCTTCCGAGCAGTCTGTCACGGTACTGGCAGACATCTACGATGAGGTGAAAGCGGAATTTGCCAGACGCGGCTGCTATTTCCTGCAGGGTGATGAGATCACGAAAGTGGGTCAGACCGTCATCATCAACGGTGGCGTCAACGCGAAGATCGTCGGACAGAGGGCTTACACCATCGCTCAGATGGCAGGCGTGGATGTTCCGGAGAAGACGAAGATCCTGATCGGTGAAGTGGAGAGTACGGATATTTCCGAACCCTTCGCGCATGAGAAACTTTCTCCTGTACTGGCAATGTATAAGGCACAGACCTTTGAGGAAGCGCTCACGAAAGCGGAGACGCTGGTGATGGACGGCGGTCCCGGACACACCTCATCCCTGTTTATCAACACGGATGAAAAGGAAAAGATGGCGGAGCACGCGAAGCGCATGCACACCTGCCGGATCGTGATCAATATGCCGTCCTCCCAGGGAGCGATCGGTGATATCTACAACTTTAAGCTGATCCCGTCCCTGACGCTGGGATGCGGTTCCTGGGGCGGAAACTCCATTTCCCATAACGTGGGCGTGATGGATCTTTTGAATGTGAAGACGGTTGCCGAGAGGAGAGAAAATATGCTTTGGCTGCGCATGCCTGAAAAGATTTACTTTAAGAGAGGCTGCATGCCGGTCGCTCTGGATGAGCTGGGTACCGTCATGCACAAGAAGAGATGCTTCATCGTGACCGATACCTTCCTCTACAAAAACGGATATGTGAAGCCGATAGAAGATAAGCTGGATGAGATGGGGATCGTGCACGCCTGCTTCTATGATGTGGCTCCCGATCCCACCCTGCAGTGCGCCCGGGAAGGGACAAAGCAGATGAGCGCCTTCGAGCCGGACTGCATCATCGCTCTTGGCGGCGGATCCGCCATGGACGCAGCCAAGATCATGTGGGTGATGTATGAGCATCCGGATGTGAACTTTGATGACATGGCCATGGACTTCATGGATATCCGCAAACGTGTCTACACCTTCCCGAAGATGGGCAAGAAGGCTTATTTCGTGGCCATTCCCACTTCCTCCGGCACAGGCTCGGAGGTGACGCCGTTTGCGATCATTACCGATGCATCGACCGGAACCAAGTGGCCGCTGGCGGACTATGAGCTGCTTCCGAACATGGCCATCGTAGATGTAAACAATATGATGAACCAGCCGAAGGGACTGACAAGTGCGTCCGGTATCGACGTGATGACCCATGCACTGGAGGCATATGTCTCTGTGATGGCTTCTGACATGACCGACGGGATTGCGCTGAAGGCTACGAAGCTCGTGTTCAATAATCTTCCCTCCGCATACAACAACGGCGCGAAGGACCCGAAAGCGAGGGAGCGTATGGCCATGGCTTCCACCCTTGCAGGCGAGGCGTTTGCCAACGCGTTCCTGGGGATCAACCACAGTATGGCGCATAAACTCGGCGCGTATCATCATATTCCGCACGGCGTTGCCAATGCGCTGCTCCTGACCTATGTGATGCGCTACAACGCGAACCCGGTGCCCACCAAGATGGGTACGTTCCCGCAGTACGAGTATCCGCACACGATGGAGCGCTACTGTGACGTTGCCCGCTACAACGGCATCGTGGGCAGGGATGACCAGGAAACCTTCGATCTGCTGATCGGGAGACTGGAAGAGCTGAAGAAGACCATCGGGATCCCCGCTTCCATCAAAGAGTGGGGCATTAAAGAGGAAGACTTCCTGGCAACACTGGATGAAATGACTGAGAACGCGTTTAATGATCAGTGTACCGGTGCAAATCCGCGCTATCCGCTGATGAGCGAGATCAGGGAACTGTATCTGATGGCTTACTACGGAAAAGATACAAAGGAAGCGGCAGCGCTTTAAGGAGGAGATCTATGGCAAACAGAGAGATTATCGAGGAAAAGTCCTACAAGACCGTATACCGGGAAGGCAATGTGATCGTCAAGGAGTTTACCCCGTCCCATCCCAAGGCAAATGTGTTTAATGAGGCCTATATTCATACCTGTGTGGAAGAAGCGGGCGTTCAGGTTCCCGCGATCATCTCCGTGGCTCCGGCGAACGGAGGCTGGGCCCTCACCATGGAATATGTTGAAGGAAAAACGCTTGAGCAGCTGATGCAGGATGAACCGGAAAAGACGAAGGAATACATTGAACGGCTGGTGGACATCCAGATCGAGGTGTGTCAGCACAGGGTTCCCAGACTTCGCAACACCCGGTACAAACTGGAAGAAGTGATCAACGGCATGACCGAGATCGATGCCAGCACCCGCTATGAGCTGCTGCAGCGGATCCACGGCATGAAGCGCCACACCAGGCTGTGCCACGGTGATTTTGTACCCTCCAACGTGCTGATCCGTGAAGACGGCTCCTACTGCATTCTGGACTGGGCCCATGCCACTTCCGGCAACGCCGGCGCGGATGCCGCCATCACCTATATGCGCTTCTCCCTTGAGGATCCGGAAAAGGCGGATCTGTATCTGAAGACCTTCTGCAGGAAGGCCGATATGGCCATCCAGTATGTGCAGACCTGGATGCCCATCGTGGCAGCCGCACAGCTGGCAAAGCATAAGGAATCCGAGCGTGAGCTTCTTGAGAAGTGGATCAGCGTGGCGGAATATCAATAAAGAGAACAGACTGCCCGCAGAAAATATGCAGCCGTCTTGCCTGAATGATCGTCAGGCAAGGCGGCTTTTGCTTTGCTGTTGATAATATGTCTTATTAATTGCATAATGAGTCTGTATGGTTGAACAAAGCGCTGATGCCAATTGTTACACTTCAGAATATCGTGATCATGGTGACTGCCGATGAAGTGATGCGGAAACTTCTGCAGAAAGATGGGAAATCTGTATGATACGGAAAAAAGCAAGGGAAATCCTGGTTGATTCTTTTCTTGAACTCGCTGAAACAAAAAGTGTAGAAAAGATCACGGTCAATGATATTGTAAACAACTGTGATTATTCACCATCGACATTCTACAGATACTACAGGGATAAATATGATCTGATCGCCAGGCATTATGCGGAGCAGATGGGTGTCATCATGACCAGGATTGATATCAATGGCTACAGCTGGGATGATGCGTATCTTGATGCTGCAAGATACTATGAAGAACAGAAAAGCTTTCTGGCAAATCTTTTTTTGAATACCAATGGTCTTGATTCTTTCCTGGAGAGTATGACTGACATAAACTGTGCGTGCTACCGTGACTATTTACTGCGGAAAACACAAAAAGAGAAGCTGGATAAAAAAACAGAACTTCTGATTCGGCTCTATTGCCTTGGGGCTTCAAAACTTGTGAGTGAGTGGATTCTTGGAAAAATCACAGCAACTGCGTCTGAGATCGCGGACATATTAAAGGAGGGATTTGCTGAAGAGATCCTGAAAACGGAAGAAACAGGGGTAAATCTCTGATATAGGTACTTTTTCGCCGGAATTTCCCGAAACAGGAGATTTCAACCGAAACAACAGTCGATGGGCTATGAATGACCAATTATAATGATAACCAGCATAATGATAACCAGCATAATGACTGCCGGCTTACTGTTGTTTCGGATGAAAGGTGAAAGGAAGTGCATCTATGAAGAAAACGGCGAAAACAGCAATTGTTACAGCATTTGCAGTGTGCGGCATGACAGCATTCGCTGCAGCCATGACTCCCGGCTCCTATACCGGAAGCTCGGATTCTGTGGGCGGTCCGCTGACTGTAGAAGTCACGGTCAGTGAGAGCGCAATTGAAAACATTGAGGTAACTGAATGCTCCGATACCAAAGGGGTCGGGGATGTGGCAATTGACCGGCTTGTCCCCATGATGCTGGACAATCAATCGATCAATGTTGATACGGTCTCCGGGGCCACGCTGACAAGTATTTTTTTGAAAAATGCCGTAAAAAACGCACTTGCCGAGGCAGGCGCAGATGCGGATGAGTTTCAGGAAAAGATATCTTATGCAGCGGAAGCACAGTCAGATATGGAAACGGATATTGTGGTTGTCGGCGGCGGGCTGGCAGGCATGTCAGCAGTAACGGAAGCTGCCGGATCGGGCATTCAGGTTGTTCTTGTGGAGAAGCTTGCTTACCTTGGCGGAGATGCCATTGTGTCCGACCAGGGCTGTGTAAACACATTTAATCCGCCTGTAGACACCGGCTTTGCCGAGGCGGTGACATCTCTTGCGGAAAAAGACATTCCGATCCGGCTGGCAGAATATCCCGGCATCGGGGAGGATGCTTCTATTGCAGTGGAAGACACCGGTGATTTTGATGTCATGTATAAGCTGGTGGGCCATATGCGCGACAGTGCCGAGAGTGATGGGGCGCTTATCCTGCTTGATACGCCGGCCACAGGTCTCCTGGTAGAGGATGGCGCTGTTAAGGGCGTTACGGCTCAGCCGAAAGGACAGGACGAATTCAGCATTCATGCAAAAGCTGTTATTCTCTGCACCGGTGGTTTTTCTTCCAATTCGGAACTGGTTGATGAATATCTTCCCTATGCGCAGGGCGCCAGGAAAATGGGACTTGGAGGAAATACAGGAGATGCCCTGGAATGGATCAGGGAGGTCAACGGAAAGACAGTCATGCTGGACGCGGCTGATTCCTCCTTTATGCTGGCGAACCCCATGACCGGGGCTGCGGCATCTTTCTGGATGGCAGGCAATAACTATGTAAATGAACTTGGTGAAGCCATTACTGATGATGCATCCTACAATCTTGGAGCGGAGGCAGTGTACCGTACCGTTGGCGGGGAACATGTCTGGAATATGTACTCCGTGAGCGATGCCGAGGCACAGGGCATAACCAGTTTCCTTGAGAAATCTGTTCATAATAAAACAGCGGTTTTCTATGAAAGCATGGAAGAAATTGCCAAAGCCTATGACATGCCTTCCCTGGTCGATACCCTGAAAGCGCGGGGCTATGAAGATTCAGAAAAATGGTATGTGATGGAAGGTATTGCCAGCATCTATGGAACGTATGGCGGAATTGGGGTTGATATTGACAGCAGAGTTCTTAATGAAAACGATGAAGCAGTTCCGGGGCTTTACGCAGCAGGAGAAGTGATCGGATCCAGGGAATATCAGCAGAATGGCGCGTACGGCGGAGGCCTGGCACCGGCATTGACTGTCGGATACATTGCAGCGAGAACGGCAGCAGATGATATAGCCCGGTAATCGCCGGTCCGGCAGGGACGGATCAGAGTGTGACCGGAAACAGCAAAGGGGCAGACAGCATATAACGCTGTCTGCCTCCATTTATTTATGCCCTGTTGAATTTTTCTTTCGGCTGCCTGCAGCGCGGACAGCGCCAGTCTTCCGGAAGATCCTCAAAAGCTGCACCGTCATGCTCAGCCGGATCATACACATACCCGCAGACGGAGCAGACATATTTGCCGGTTGCTTTCTGTTCGGAGAAGTCCAGCTTCGGCCAGAGCGTCGGGACAGGATTATCCAGATCCATCACTCGCTTCGCTTCCAGATTTTCATATCCCTGCGGCGTGTGGGTTCCGCAATAGACAGTCGGGTGGTTGCGGATGAACTCGCGCACCCGGTCCTGTGTCACACGCGCAGCCGGAAGGTCATCGAATACAACGGAAAGTTTGTTCTCATACAGTGCCTCATCCACATAGGAGATATCACCGTGGATCATAAAGAACAGGCCGTCTGTCTCCACAACAACAATGCTGTTGCCGTTTGTGTGTCCCTTGGCCCTGATGAACCAGATGCCGTCCCGGATCTTCTGGCTTTCGGGGAAATTGTAGTATGCGCCATCCGTATATGTCACAGGGACGAGATTCGGGATATCCTTCAGCTCATCAGCAGAAGTCTCTTCGGCTCCAACATAGATCTTCGCGTTCGGGAATGACTTCAGTTCTCCGGAATGATCACTGTGCTTATGTGTCAGCAGGATCTTTGTGACCTGCTCCGGTCTATAACCAAGAGCCGCGAATGCTTCCATATAGCTGCAGATCTCTTTCCCCAAAAATGCGATGGATTTCTCATCCGGCACTTCTACAGGCGTCCCCGCCGGTAATCCGGTATCGACCAGAATGACCTCATCACCGGTGTCGATCAGATAGTTCTGCAGGCTGCCGCGATATTTAATGTTCGCGTCAAACTTTTCCATGCCTTCTTCTCCGCCGAAAGCCATCGGCTGGCCATAGAATCCGTCCTTCCTGAATTTGACTGCTTTGATTTTCATGCGTTCCCTCCTTTTTCTTTATGGATTCAATCCGCGTTTTCCGTTGCTTTTACGCCACCGGAATCTTTCTCATTTTTATGCACAATCATAGTATATAAAGAGGCCGGACAGCCTCAATCTATGATTTGTGCAACAAGTCCAACAATGGGACTTTTTTCGGAAATCGTACCATTTTCACAGGAGAATCCTGCGCAGAGGCACAGGCAGGCAGGCTTCAAAGACCTCAGCCAGTTCTTCGGGACTGACGGCATACATTCCCATGATCCAGTCGCAGATCAGATCCACGGTTCCCTGACAGTAGGTTCTTACATACATTTCCGTTTTTATGTCGAGTTCTTTTGTGCCGGATGCATCAAGAACGCATTTTCTTAAACTGTCAAAGTGAAGCTGTTTCATATACCGCGAAAAGGAATCATATCCGGCGGTGTGAAGCAGAAGGTTCTTCAGATACTCTCTCTGCTCATTAAACAGAAAAGCGCCTTCTATGAGTGTGGTTTTCCACTCGTAATCGACACGTTCTGTCTGAACCATGATCTCTTTTTGCCTTCTTGCATAATCCCATGCCATAAGGTCATATTTGTCCTTGAAAAGTCTGTAGAATGTGGTTTTGGAATAACCGCAGTTCCCGGTGATTTCCGGGACAGTGATTTTATCAACAGGTTTTTTTGCCGCTATTTCACGGAAGGATTCGGCAAGGATCTCTTTAGCTGTTTTCCGTTTCATAACCAAACTCTCCTGCAGCAGTCATTTTTCTCGTTCCGTGCGCCTTTGATAATCATTTTAACATATAGATGTGCGCATATAAACCTGTGTCTGCTCCGATCGCCCTGTTTGTCCTGTTATTCCAGATCCAGCCTCATCTGTGGATCGATCCAGCTCACCTGCTTAGGCTGTGAGATCTTATCGTCCGGCTGTACATGACCGATCAGAAGCGGTGAATCCGGATCATGCTGTCTGGCTGAGAGGGTGACAATACGCCGGTCAGTATTGGCGTAGCAGTAGCGGCAGAAGTGCCGGCATGTGTTGTAGGCTCCGATGTCCCCTGTAATGTAGCAGGCACATTCTTTTCGGTTTTTC
>JAGCAV010000159.1 GCA_017652545.1 Lachnospiraceae bacterium | reverse complement strand
GAACATCAACTGCTCCGTCATGAGCCCCAACACGGGCAGGATTGACAATATCCGGACGATGATCCGGGAATACCGCATTGACGGCGTGATGGAACTGGTGCTGACCGCCTGCCATACATACGCGATCGAATCCTTCCTTGTCAGGGACGCGGCTGAGGAGATGAATGTCGGTTACCTGAAGATCGATACCGACTTTTCCAAATCGGATACCGGTCAGATCGGCACCAGACTCGCGGCCTTCCTGGAAACGATCGGGTGAAATGGAGCAGATGGGAGAAAGAGATGAGTAAAACCGGGAGAAAGAGATGAGCAAAACCTGTTATGCGGGGATCGACATCGGATCGGTTGCAGCAAAAGCTGTCGTTTTGAGGGACGGGGTCATCACGGATGCCTTCACCATCCCTACCGGATGGAGCGGGAAGGAGACAGCGGAGTTGATCCGTCAGCTGCTGGCGGAAAAAGGCTGCGCGGAAGATATGAAGTGTGTCGCGACAGGGTACGGACGGGTGTGCGTGGATTACGCGCAGAAGATCGTTACGGAGATCACCTGCCACGGAAAAGGCGCCTTCTTCCTTTTTGGAAAGGATTGTACGATCATCGATGTGGGCGGTCAGGATACCAAGATCATTTATCAGCAGGGGGGACAGGTCCGGGACTTTCTGATGAATGACAAATGCGCGGCCGGGACCGGCAAATTTATCGAAGTGATGGCCAGCCGGCTGGGCGTCGGGCTGGATGAACTGTACGAGCTGGCGGCTGGCGGAAATCCGCTGCCGATCAGTGCCATGTGCACGGTGTTTGCGGAGTCCGAGGTGATCAGCCACATCGGGCGGGGCGAAAGACGCGAAGACATTGCAGCCGGGGTGATCGACTCCGTGGCATCGAGGGTCGCGCAGCTTGCGGCCAGGTTCCGCGTAAAAGGGGACCTGGTGCTGACCGGCGGACTGTGCGGGAGTGAAAGCTTTCTGAAGGTACTTTCGCAGAAGATCGGACAGAGCGTAGGGACACATCCTGACGGACGATATGCCGGTGCGATCGGAGCGGCCCTGATTGCGGCGCAGCTGGATGCATGAACCGGGAAACTGCAAAAGCGTAAAACACAAAAGCGTTTGTATCTTCAAATCAGAGTGTGGTATCATAGAAAAAGCAGAGGAGGGGCAGATCAAAGACATATAGCCCCGGATCTGAATGCTGCCTATATCATATGTCACACTGTCAAAGGAGGTTGCTCATGAAGACCAGATTTACCCGCAAATCCGTATGCTCAATGCTCATCCTGATGATCGCGTTTTCAATGCTCCTTTCTGCCTTCGCGTTTGGGGCAGCGGCGAAGAGAAAAAAGATCAAAACGATAAAAGAATATGATGCGAACGGCGTGCTGACCTACAGCACCTCCCGGACATATGATTCAAAAGGGAATGTAAAGGTTGCTTCCAACTATCATCTTGTCGACGGACAGGGCATTAACGAAAAGAGTACTGCGAAGCTGACCTACTGGAAAGGGACAAGCATTCTTAAAAAATCTGTGGAAATATGGCCTGGATTTACATATACTACGGAGTATACCAAAAAAGGCGCGCCGAAAAAGGCTGTGAGTCTGAATGAGTACGGATCATACACAACTACATATAAATCCAGCGGCAAATACCCGAAAAGCTCTGTTACGGTTGATGAGACCGGCCGGAAAATCAGTGAGGTAATCTATGACAACAGGGGAGGAATGAAAACTCAAATTTCCTATTCTTCCGATGGATCTAAACAAAAAACGACTTACAACACCAAGTATTACAAAACAGGTTACGTACAGAAGCTAACCACCATTAATCCGGATGGCTCTACCCGTGTCAGCACACGCAACAAGCAGGGCGATTTGCTGAAAAGCGTTTATAAAGATCCGTCAGGAAAGGTTACGACATACACATATAAGAACAAGTACAATAAGGCCGGATACATGGTCGATAGTAAAGGATACGCAGATGGAAAACTGGTATCCCATACTGTATATACCTACACGAGCAAGGCTTACCCGGTTGACTTCTGATCTGAGGAGCTTTGGCGCTTGACATGAAATGAGTTAAAACTGGAAATGTTACCGGGGTCGCCGCAATGCGGCGGCCCTGTTGTGTCTGAGTGTAAGGGACGCCCCTTTTTCCGGACGGTGAAAAGCAGATGAGTTTTGGACAAACAGGAAATCATACAGAAAACATGCAGAAAACCATGCGCAACGATAACGGTACATCATCACGATCAGAACAGCAGCCGCACGCTGTAAGACCCGAACTTCTCGCTCCCGGCGGATCCTTTGAGGGGATCTGCGCCGCGGTCAACGCCGGAGCGGATGCCGTCTATGCTGCGGGCACCATGTTCGGAGCCAGGGCCTATGCCGACAATCCGGAAGAAGATATGCTGCTGAAAGCCATCGATTACTGCCACCTTCATGGCGCGAAGCTCTACATGACAGTCAACACGCTCCTCAAGGAGCGGGAACTGGAGGAGAATCTGACCACATTCCTGCGGCCTTACTATGAGCAGGGTGTGGATGCCGTCCTGGTGCAGGACCCGGGGACACTGTGCCTGATCAGGGAGCGATTCCCGGATCTGCCGCTGCACGCCAGTACCCAGATGTCCGTGCAGTCGCCGGACGGAGCCAGGCTGGCCGCAGCGCTGGGAATCTCCAGGATTGTGCCCGCCAGGGAGCTGACCCTGCCGGAGATCCGGCAGATCTATGAGGAGACGGGCATGGAGATCGAGTGCTTCATTCACGGAGCGCTGTGCTACAGCTATTCCGGACAGTGCCTGATGTCCTCGCTGATCGGCGGACGAAGCGGCAACAGGGGTCGCTGCGCGCAGCCTTGCCGCAAGCGGTATACGCTCAGCGAAGGAAAGGGAAGGCTTCTGTCAGATCCTGCGGCTCCTTATCTGCTCAGCCTCAAGGACATCTGCGCTCTTCAGGTCCTGCCGGAGCTGATCGATGCGGGCGTCGCCTCCTTCAAGATCGAGGGCAGGATGAAGCGCGCCGAGTACGCGGCAGGAGTCACAGCAGTCTATCGGAAATATATTGACCTGTATATGCAGCAAGGCATGGCGGGATACAGGGTGGACGAGGCGGACATCAGGATCCTGCAGGATCTGTACAACCGCGGCGGTTTTTCATCCGGATATTATCATGTGACGCATACCCCGAAAATGATGGTGATGGACCGGCCGAATCATGCAGGAACCCTGGCGGCAGTATACAGCGCAGCACCCGGAAAGGGCTCCGCAGCCGGCGGCCGGAACAGGCAGGCCGCAAGGTCCGCAGCCGGCAGGAACAGATCTGCCGCAGGATCCGCAGTTGCCGGCGCCTTCACGGCGCAGGAAGCGCTGTACCCCGGGGACATGCTGGAAGCCATGCCGGTGGTGCCTCATGAGGGAAGGCACATCCCTGCGTGTGCTTGAAAAGATCAGTGCGGGGGAACAGCTGAATGAGAGAAATGTGAAAGGGATCACCGGGATATCCACCAGCCACGGAGGAACCGGGAAAGAGACCGGAAAACGCGGCAATCGCGGGATGCGCGTTCAGACAGGAAACGCGCGCGACGCCCGCGTGGTACTCCGCCGCACACACTGTGAGAAGCTCCTTGCGGATCTGGCGGAGGAATGGATCAGAAAGGAAAAGCAGGAGAAGATCAGCGGCTGTTTTACCATGAAGCGGGGAGAACCTGTCAGGCTGCATGTATCGCGCGGTCAGTGGGAG
>JAGCAV010000158.1 GCA_017652545.1 Lachnospiraceae bacterium | reverse complement strand
GTTTCCTAGTTTCTCACTATGGTACGAGTTGCATTGGGGCCGATCATTGTTCGCTCTGGTGCACAGTGCACATATGCACCAGAGCGATGTGGGCATATGCCCAATTTGATTCAACCAATTCTACCATTTGTATTGTGCTTTTTCAATCATTATTTCTCAGACAGTGGGATTGTTTGCTGCACACATCCTGCCTGCGCGCAAAAAAAGAACTGCCTTCCGGCAGTTCCTTTTGTGTACAGATCATTCAGCTGCCTGATCCCGGGTCAGGAAGTCTTTTATCTCATGCCGCGAGATCCGCCTCTTCAGGCTCATATGCCTCCTGCAGTTCCTCAAACATGTCGATCTTTGTCTCAAACAGATTCAACAGATCCTTTTCCGCTATCATTCCGTCCGGATTTGCATCTACTCCCTCAAACGAGACCGGCACGACCATCGGAGGAACCTCAAGCGACAGCGGCTGGATGGAACGGAGCTGATCAACGCTCTGGTAAACAAGGTTTATCTTAAAGAAAGACTTTCCGTCCTCATTCACCCACCGTTCAAATACAAGCTTGGCCCCTATGGGCGTTTTCGATTCGATGGCGCCGGGAAGCGTATACGCTTCCACGCCGAGCGCGGCAAGGACGCTTGCGATGGTTGAATCATGTCCGCAAAGGAAAGAGAACTCCCGCCCCTGTGCATTCAGCTCCGCATAGATCTCCTTCAGCATCGGATGCGCAAGATTTACCGCAAGCATCGGTGAAGTGAACAGGATCTCTCCGTAGGTACCGAGCACGCTGCCGATCGTCTCCCACTCCTCTGTCGTCAGCTCGTGTCCGAAGGCGGCTTTGAGATCATCCGGTTCCTCATAATACTGAAGTACCAGCGCATCAGCGATCGAACAGGCCGTTTTGAGCGGCCCGCTGACCTTGGGTTCCTCCCCTTCCGTCAGGCTCAGGGTTGATTCATCCTCCAGGAAATCACCGTAGGTTCCTTCCGTATAGGCCTCACTGTCATTCATGTCTGTCACGTCCATGAGCAGTTTCATGGCCCCGTCCAGCGCTTCCCTGTATCCGGAAAGATTTTCCCCGCCGCCTCTTTCCGCGATCTCCTCTCTCACATCCAGTTCATAGTCATCGTTCATGAAGCGGATGAGCGGCAGGAATACTTCATCCGGTTCTCCGTATTCCCGGTGGCATTCCACGGGTACGACCGCCACAGGCAGGAGGCCGGTTGAGAAATAGTGGGCTGTCGCCTGTGTGCGCTGCAGGGCGTTGGCGTAAAAGCGTACCGCCCCGTCCCGGGGGATATAGTTTTCCGGGAACAGCCCTTCATCCTCCAGCCACAGCCGGAAATACTGTCCCATGGTCGTTTCCAGCATGGCTCCGCGCAGGGAAAGTTCCCCGGGATTGGAAGTCCAGGCAAACCATTCATGCGGTGTGATCTCGCTGATCAAGGATCCTTTTCCCGAGAGCGGAGAGCGAATGTTATGCCGGCTCAGGATCACAACCTGCTGCAGGGAATAATCCCCGGCTTCTGCCGTCTGTTCCGAAACAGCCTCCGTTTCCTGCGCAGCCGCGGGCAGGGACAGCGTTATGCATGCCATCAGCCAGGCTGTCAGGAACAGGAACCATGCTTCATGTGTTTTTTTCTTCATCATATTCATCTTGTGCCTCGTCATTCTGTGTTTACATCATCGGCGCAATGAACTGCATCAGGCTGCCCATGACCTTGTAAAACAGTTTCTCGTTTTTAATGCTTTCCGGTGTGACCTTGCGGCACTTTGACAAAGTGGCCTGAAAGTCCTTTTCGATATCGGGAATGCAGTCCGTTTCATACATATAGGCAGCGCACTCAAAATGGTGATACAGGCTCCTGTAATCAAGGTTGATGGTGCCCACCACTGCCTTCCTGCTGTCGCTGACAAAAACCTTCGCATGAACAAACCCCGGTGTATACTCATAGATTTTGACACCGGCTTCGGTCAGCCGTTTGTAATGCGCTTTCGCCAGGGCATAAGCCAGCTTTTTGTCCGGAATGCCCGGCAGGATCAGTTTCACATCCACACCCCTCTGCGCCGCGAAAGTGATGGCGGCCTCCAGTTCCCCGTCAAGGATCAGATAGGGCGTCATGATGTGTACATAATCATTTGCCCGGTTCAGAATGTCAATGTACACCATCTCCCCGACCTTGTCGCCGTCCAGCGGACAGTCTCCGTACGGAATCACATAACCGCTGCTGTATGCGGGTACGTCATACTTGTTCATCCCGAGCCAGGGATTGTAGACAGGCTTTTCTTCCGTTATGTTCCACATCTGCAGGAACATCAGCGTGAAGCTCCTGGCCGCGTCGCCTTTAAGCATCACCGCGGTGTCCTTCCAGTGCCCGAAGCGTTCCACACGGTTTATGTATTCATCCGAAAGGTTGATGCCCCCGGTAAATGCCACCTTTCCGTCGATCACCAGGATCTTGCGATGATCGCGGTAATTATAATGGGAGGAGATGACCGGTCTGATGGGTGAGAAAGGCTTTGCCTGAATTCCGTGCTCCTTCAGCAGACTGCAGTAATTGGCCGGAAGCGTGCTCACTTCCAGCATGCCGTCATACATCACGCGCACTTCCACACCGGCTTTGGCCTTTTCCGCGAGCACCTTGAGGATGCTTCCCCACATATAGCCTTCCCCGATGATAAAATACTCCATGAAGATAAACTTCTCGGCCTTTTTCAGTTCCTCCATCATGGCGGTAAACATATCTTCACCCAGCGGGAAATAGGTGGCCTGCGTTCTGTGAAAGACCGGGAAGCATCCGCTCCTGTTCAGGTATGCAGCCAGATCATCCGTTCCGGACCCGTCACGGGAGAACTTTTCCAGGATGCCCTCCTGCTGTTTAATGGCATCGGATGTTCCCGCGATCAGTTCCGCGACCCGCCTGCGCAGCGCACGGTTGCCCACGTTCGTCTGTGTAAACGCCAGCATGGCGACACCGGTAATCGGCATAATGGCGATGATAAACATCCATGTCAGTTTGGCGGAAGAGTCCATTCCGCTGCTGAACAGATAGATCACCCCGCCGAGCGTAAAAAGAACGAGCAGGACGGAAAAGAACGGGAGCAGATCCCGCAGCCACGCGTAAAAGCTGATCACAATCAGGATCTGAAGGATCAGCAGCACAACAATGATGAAAAAACGACTGAAGATCAGGCGAAGCAGACCGCCTTTGCGGGGCTTTGTCAGTGATAATACATCTTCCATGGTTTCTCTGCCTTTCATATGATTTCCACGAACCCGATCATGATCCTATGTAATGAAAGCACATCATCGTGGTATCGTCAAATCTGGAAGCCTGTCCCATAAAGGCGTCGATCTCCTCGCTGACCGAGGCGAGAAGCTCTTCCGGGGCCAGATCCTCTGTGCGGTTCAGCGCTTCAAGCATCCTGTCCGTACCAAACTGCTCCAGTTCCATGTTGCTCGCCTCCGGCACCCCGTCCGTATATACGAACAGCCGGTCGCCCGGATTCAGCCTGAACGCATGCTGTCTGTATGTAATACCTTCCAGCATGCCGACCACCAGATTATGTTTATAGACGATCAGTTCGAAGTCTTCTCCCTTTCGGCTGAGTGCCGGATGCTCGTGT
>JAGCAV010000157.1 GCA_017652545.1 Lachnospiraceae bacterium | reverse complement strand
CGCGGATGATCGGGCAAACATTGATAATATGTATGTCCAATATGAGGCGCTGGGGGAGAATAACGTGATCAGCGATATCTACAACCAGGTGCGGGCGCTGCCGTCGATCCCGCCGGAAGCGCAGCCGGTGCCCGCCCATGCGTACGCACACTGACAGGAGGTACAACATGAAAATGAGCAACAAGGTATATGATGTCCTGAAATTCGTAGCCCAGATCCTGCTGCCGGCAATCGGCACGCTGTATTTTGCCCTGGCCCGGATCTGGGATCTGCCATACGCGGAGCAGATCGTCGGGACGATCACGGCGGTCGACGCGTTCCTGGGCGCTTTGCTTGGGATCAGTACGATGCAGTATAAGAAGGCCGCCGAACTTCAACCGCCTGACGAAGACTAAAATATGGATTCCGTTATTTTGACGGATGAGGGAAAACTAAAATAACGACGCCCTCGGGAGCAATCCCGGGGGCTCTTTTTTGTTAGGAATAGGTTAGGAATAGCACGGGAATCAGTGGTGTTGCAGAGGGAATTTGGAAAAATCCAGAATTGCACGAAAAAACCCGCGAGGCTTTATTTCTCGCGGGTCTGAGCGGAGAAGCCGGGATTTGAACCCGGGCTGCCATCACTGACACTACTCCCTTAGCAGGGGACGGAACGATGTAGGAAAATCAAGGCCTCGCCGGTACGATGTTAGGAATAGGTTAGGAATATGGCGGAAATTACCGGGCGGCCTTTTTCGGCTTTTTGATCTTGTTGACGGCTGCCAGAGCATCCTTCTGGTCCGGGTGCGCGTACCGGTCCAGCATCTTGGAAGATGACCAGCGCATGATCTTAGTGACCGTCTGCGGCGCGATCCGCTTGTCAATGGCCAGGGCGGTTGCCGTCGTGTGCCGGCAGGAGTACGGCGGGAGATCCCGGCATCCGGCAGCCTTCAGGACGGCGTGATAGTTGTCGTACCATTCCTTCTCAACACGTTTCCAGATGTATCCGGACGGCTGCGCGTTGTCGATCAGATCCTGCACCAGCGGGACGATCTGATCCGCCAGGACGATGTCGGTCGCCTTCCGGACCTTCGTCTTCATGCCGGCGCCGTGGATCCGGCGGCCCGGTATGTCGATCTGTTCGGCCTTCAGTTTCATCGCCTCGCCGGGCATCATGCCGGTGTAGATCATCAACAGGGGAACAGCTGCGCGGAGGTCGCCGGCTTCGTAAAGCTTCCAGAGCGCCGCCTGTTCTGTTTCGGAAAACGGCGTCTGCTCTTTTTCTTCCAGGCTGGGCAGTTGGATGAATGTCGGCAGCTCCTGACGGGCCCATCCCTCCGCCGACGCGATCCGGAAGAGGTTGATCAGCAGCGTCCGGACGTCCCTGGCGGTATAGTAGCTGTTGCACTTTTCCGCCGTCAGCTGCTGGAGGTCGGATACCGTCAGCTGGTCCACGCGGGTATCTTTGATCTTGTCCAGCTTCCCCCAGGCGGTTCGGTAGGCTTGCTGTTTGGACGCGCTGAGGGCGTCATACGGGCCAGCCTTATACGCTTCCCAATAATGTGCCAGAGTCGGGGCGAGGGCATCCTTCTGCGGTCCGTTTTTCAAGACCGGGCAATACCGGAGAGCCTCGTCCCTTGTCTTGAATCCGCCCTTTGACCTGGTCAGCTTCTTCAGCGGTTTATCATCCGCAACGACAACGCGATCATAGACCACCTGGGCCGTCCAGGTGGATCCGCGCTTGAATGCCGTACCGGTCCCGTTGCCGCGGGATTTGGTGCGGCGTTTTTGCGTGGGTGACAGTTTCTTTCCACAATACGGGCAGAAGACCGCGTCCGGAATGGAATCTTTTCGGCACCTTGGACAGAGCATGGTGATCACCTCATTCTATGCCGATCTTCGTGAGATTGACATACATATCTGCCGTTCTGACATCCATCGCTACGCTGTACGTATCATGGATATAGAGCGTCGTTTCCGTATTGTTTCCGGTTTTTGCGGTTACTGTTCCGTTATCATTCAGCTGCCATGTGCCGACGAATGTCCGGCCGATGCCGGCTTCGTAGGCATTGAATGATTGGATCAGGAAATAACATATATGATACTCATTCAGGTAAAGCATGATCATTGACGGGGTTCCTGACCTCTGCAGCTCATAATGGGCCCAGCAGCCGACAACGTTCTTCTCATCCGCCATAGCAGCTGCCGGCAGGAGAAGGGCCAGGATCAGGACGATAGCGATCAGTTTCTTCATAGTGCACCTCCATATTCGATATAGGTCGGCTCATACATTTCGTTGCGGTCGATGTGGTTCTGTTCGTGACAGTAGGTCCGGAGATTCTGTTCGCGGGAGAGCCGGCTATTTATTACAATAGTCGGCTCTCCGTCTTCATTCGTGTACACGAATCCGCGGACAGAGGTCGGCAGATCCTGGAGGATTACGTTCACCTCTCTCATGTTCATCACCTCATGGAGAGCATACACGAGGAGATGATGGAAAAATCCATCATTCCCCGTAGAGCTCGCCCTTGATGATCCCGGAGATCTGGAGCATCTTCGCCCGGTCCTCCGCGCTCATGTTCACCGCACGGTCGAACAGAAGCCGGAGTTTCGGATCCTGATGGAGCGCTTCGAGAATCTGCTGGTCCTCGAAATCCTTCATGCCGCTCTCCGTGGTCAGGGTGGAGAAGTAGACGCCCAGCAGATCCGCAAGGTGCTGCATGGCATCTACCCGCGGGTACTTCTTTCCGGAGCACCAGTCGGAGGCCGTCGCGGAGGACACGTTCAGCTCCCGGCAGATGTCCGCCTGGGAGATCCCGCGGGCGTCCATCAGGAAACGGAGATTTCTGGCGAAGATTTCGCGTGCATTATCTGGCATTTTGCATTCCTCCTTGGAACCTTAGTATAATCGAAAAAAGCGAGAAAAACAAGCGTAAACAGAAATTTTTCTCGCTTTATGCTTGACAACTCGCTTTAAGCGAGTATACTGGTAGTGGTTCCAAACAATTTGAAAGGAGGAAAACCACAATATGGAGGGATTAAAGAACCCGCCGAAGATTTCCCTGGCTGCCGCCCGGGTGAACGCCGGATACCTTCAGGAGGTTGCCGCGGCGAAGCTGCACGTCGATGTTGCTACGCTGAGGAGCTGGGAGAAGGGGAAGACGGTACCCGGGTACGATAAGTTCATGGAGATCTGCAAATTGTACCGGTACCCGGCAGACTTTATTTTTTGCGGCAAGCACTCGCTTTAAGCGAAGAAAGGAGGCAAGCCAATGCTGGAGGACCGCAAGTTTCCGAAGTATTCGGATCCAATCCTGGCCCTGATGGACCGGGAAGACGAAATGGTCACCGCTGCCGATATCGCGCCGATCATCCGGATGCACCCGGATGTGATCATCAAGTACGCGAAGACGGGGAAGTGGCCCAGGGAGATCTGCAACTACATCGTGAGCGGAACCCACGTCAAGTTTTTCCGGATCGATTTTTTGAAAAAGGGAGGATGGTTATCGTGACAGCATACCGGCAGATCCGGACCATTACCGGACAGAAGATATTCGTGAAAGAGACCCGGCGCGAGCGGCGGGACCGGCTGATCCTGCGGGCGGAAATCATCCTGGCGCCCATTGTGACGATCCTGGTATGGGCCGCTGTGGCGGGGATGATTTGAGGTGGAACGATGGCTGACAGGGAGAAGGTTATAAAAGCAATCAAGGGTTGCATTAATGATGGCAGTTTTTGTAATAAGTGTGACTATGACGGATGCGTATTTAAGCATGGAAGTTGTGAAAAAGATTTGCTTGCGGATGCCCTTGCCCTGATAAAAGAGCAAAAGGAACGAACTGAAACGCTTGAGCATCAGCTTGAAACAATAACGAGATGGAGAGCAAACGCCGGTGCGTTTGACTGAGGAAGGTCGGTGAAGTTAATGATTCAGATTGATATTCCAATGCCAAAGAATTGCGGTGGATGTCCTATATGTAATGAGTATCTGATGTGTGGTGTCCCGTGCAACGGCAGAGGATGGGGCGAGAACGATGTAAGTGATTACTTCAGCAACGGAAGACCAGAGTGGTGTCCGCTGAAAGAGCAGGAAAACGGCAAACGGAATCCTGTCATCGTCTGTCCGCATTGTGGAACGAGGGTGAAGTGAAGCATGGCCACACTGAGAACCTACGAAGAAAAGGCCGCCATCGTGGAGCACTGCATCGAGCTGGAGCGGACCGGCGGGGACATCCTGGGCTATCTGTATAGCAAGAATTACATCAGCCCCAGGGCCACCTGGTGCAACTTCCAGCGGGAATGGCTGGGGAGGAAGCCCTACGAGTACACGGACGGAAAACCGAAAACGAAGGGAGAGATCAGATTGAACAAAAAATTCAAGGTAACGCCCGAGATCAGGGCGGAGGCGATCCGCCTGGCGATCGCCGGCGAGGATCCGCGGGTATACCTGACCAACATGGGCAGCGTGGACGCGCCGAAAGTGTGGGTCAAGATCCGTGCGGAGCTGAAGGACAGTAGCCCGGAGATCTACGCGCAGCTGCCGAAGCGGATCGGCCGGAAGACCGCGGAGAATGTGCCCACCGTGAAGATCGACGGTCCGATCCGGATCGAGACGCCGGAGACGAACAAGGTCGAGGTCGTGGAGACGCCGGAGACCAGCCTGGGGGATGCCATGAAGGGCATGAAGGACGCAGCGGATGAGTTTTTTCAGAGCTGCGAGGATGCCGGGCTGAATCTCAACACGCAGGAAACGATCACGCAGCCGCTCTGTTACGACGGCATGACGGTACGGGAAATCGAGGGCCTGTTCGGCCGGTACCGGCGGACGGACATCCACGGAGCCATTTACGTTGATTTCGAGAACCCGGACGGGGCGGATGTCATGAGCTACACCGTGGAACAGTGGAAGAAGCTGCGGGCGGAGCAGGTGAACGCCTTCCGGATCCTGGGGGTGGAACTGTGAGCATCAGAGTTATGCCACTGCCGAAGGTGACCGGGATCTGGAATCACGACTGCAGCAAGTATCCCGACGTTGTGCGGGTGCCGATGAGCGACGGAAAGGTGATCCGGTACGTGCTGGATGTCGAACAGCCGGCGCCAGTGCTGCGGGACAAGCTGGACCGGTTTCGGGAGAAGTGTATTGGCTACGAAATGAAAAAGCCGGAGGATGCGGGAACATCCAACCGGCCGGACACAAATGAAACCACTGAAAGTATACCACGGAGGAGGAGAAGACGCAATGAGAGCACTGTATGAAATCGACCAGGCGATCCTGGACTGCGTCGACCTGGAGACCGGGGAGATCCTGGATCCGGAGAAGCTGACCGCGCTGCAGATGGAGCGGGAACAGAAGCTGGAGGGCGTGGCCCTGTGGGTGAAGGACCTGAAGGCGGAGGCGGAGGCCGTCAAGGCGGAGGCCGACAAGCTGAATGCCCGGAAGAAGGCGCTGGACAGCAAGATCGACAGCATCAAGACGTGGCTGGCGGCCGCGCTGAACGGCGAGAAGCTGAAGACTGCGCGGTGCAACGTGTACCAGACCCACAACACGAAGCTGAACGTGATCGACGAGCAGAGCGTGGTGAACTGGATCCAGACGCACAGCCATGAGCCGGAGCAGTATCTGAAGTTCACGCTGCCGGAGATCCGGAAGGACGCGGTGAAGGCGGCGATCAAGGACGGCGCGGAGATCCCGGGCGCGTGCCTGGAACAGACGGAAAGCGTGGTGATCAAGTAATGAACAT
>JAGCAV010000156.1 GCA_017652545.1 Lachnospiraceae bacterium | reverse complement strand
GCTTCCGCCTCTGCCTGCGCTCTCGCCGCAGCTTCCGCCTCCGCCTGGGCCCTCGCAGCAGCCTCCGCTTCTGCCTGCGCTCTCGCTGCTGCCTCCGCTTCTGCCTGCGCCCTGGCCGCTGCTTCCGCCTGCGCTCTCGCCGCTGCTTCCGCCTGCGCCCTGGCTGCCGCCTCAGCTTCTGCCTGCGCTCTCGCCGCTGCTTCCGCTTCTGCCTGCGCTCTTGCCGCTGCTTCCGCCTGTGCCCTGGCTGCCGCCTCAGCTTCCGCCTTCGCCTTCGCCTCTGCTTCTGCCTGTGCTGCTGCTTCAGCATCCGCAACAATTGCGGTCTGGTCAACATTCTCGTCCGCTATGACCAGCGTCAGAGATCCGGACATGCCGTATAACAGCATCAGCAACATGGCGACCAGCAGTTTGGGCCGTCTTGCACGTTTTGCTTCCAGCGCTTTTTCTCTTTTGATCTTCAAAGCGTGTCCAACATCCGCGTGATGCTTCCTGTTCATTGCTTTCTCCTTCAGATTGCTGTCTTCGGGTTTATCTGTATTTCGGGTTTGATTTATATATTTATCTATATATTAAGGATACTTATTGACCGGTACTACTCTGTCAGAGCCTCCGTAAGAGCCTCCTGTACATCTCCGGTCCCGTCTCCATTACTGCCGTCCTGCTGGGCTGTCTGCGAAGCTTCCATATCAGCCCTGTAGGCCTCATCATTGCCCATCTCTTTGTACACCTGAGCCCGCTGCATATAGCTTGCCGGGAGGTCGTAGCCATGGTCAATGCAGGCTGTCAGGTCTTCCACCGCCTCTTCGTATGCTTCGTTCGCCAGGTTGACGAATGAGCGGTAGAACCTCGCCTCATCGGCATTGATGTCTTTTTCCACACATTCATTGAAGTCTGCCAGGGCTTCCTCCGACTGTCCTGAAAGAAGCAGGCATATGCCGCGGTTGATCCTGCTGTTGTCCGGATCCGCCCCCTGTTCGATGCACCGGGTAAAGTCCGCGATCGCATCGTCATAGGCCAGGATCGTCATCTCGCAGGTTCCCTTTGTGTAGAGCGCTTCATTCGCAAAGCTTTCCGTCTCGACCGACTGCCCCAGATCACTGATCGCCGATTCGTAATCACCCAAAGCCATGTAGCACATGCCGCGGTTGTAATACGCGCCGTCCGCCGGCTCTTCCTGCTCCAGGCACTGTCCGAAACAGTCGATGGCTTCCTCGTATGCGCCGCGCTGCATCTGATACACACCGCACATCAGCAGTTTATCCGCTTCCGTTTCCGTCATCTTCCCGGCATAATCCTGATAGCTCTCGAATGCCTTTTCGGGATCTCCCATGGCCTCATAAAGGGCGGCGACTGTCTCCAGCACACTGTTATCCCCACTGATCTCGGCATATTTCTCCAGCTGATTCGCGGCTGCTTCCAGCCTGCCTGTCTCAGAATAGACAGATGCCCTGATCAGCATGGCATTGGTCAGTTCCGGATCCGTTTCCAGCGCTGTGTTCAGCGCCTCCAGAGCGTCATCATACTTCTGGAGCATCATGCTGCAGTAGCCGCGCTTCATGTAGATGTCGGCATACAGCACAGGATTGCTCTCCTTTGTGCAATAGATCATGCACCCGTCCAGACACATGATCGCGTTTTTATAGTCGCCGTCATTGATGCTCTGGATCGCCTGCGCGTACCAGGTATTCAGCCGCTGCTCCTGCAGCACCTGGCTGGATGCTTCCTGGGCATATGCCGTCTGCGGAATGTATATTCCGGCTCCCAGAACCAGTGTCTCTCCCAGCAGAAGCGCCGTCAGGGCCCGTCTGAATCTGCGCTTTCTCCTGTTCGTCATTTCATCTTCTCGCATATGTAAGTCCTCCCTGAAGGAATGTATAAGGTCCGGTTCGTCAAATATTGTGTATGATATATTTCATTACACACATATTCTCCCGTAAGGGTATAGTACCCTAAGGATAATAAATCAGAATAACATTATCATACTTCATCTTCCTTGTACAGTTCCTTTTTTAAATTTTCGTAATTTTTCGTACAAAACGAAAACGAGTAAGGAAATCACTTTTTCCTTACTCGCCTGTATGAACGATACCGGTTCCGTCAAAGGCCGGTATGAAACTTTCTTTCGCCACATCCCTTTCCTGTATGAACCCGCTCTCCAGTCCAAGATCCAGGGCATAGCCGACAAGCCGCTCATACTCCCGCCGGGTCACCCGCCGGCTCAGAAGCGGATCATCCGCCACGGCCGGCATGGGTGTGTACTGGCTCATCAGACTGATCCGGATCCGGTTTCCGTACGTCAAAAGCAGATATTCCACGACCTGTTTTGACTGCTTCACATGGCCGGGCAGAAGCAGATGTCTGACGATCACCCCTCTTCGCATCAGGCCGTCATCCGTAAAAAGTGCCGGATCTGCCTCATTTTCCTTCTCGGCAGGCCTTTCCGCCTGCCGTACCATCTCAGCCAGTGCCGCCTTCGCGACCACGGGATAATCCGGCGCATGGCTCAGCCTTTCGGCCAGAGCGGGATCCATATATTTGAAATCCGGCAGCCAGATATCCACCAGTCCTTCCAGCATCCTGAGCGTCTCCGCCTTCTCATAACCGCTGCTGTTCCAGACAACGGGGATCGTCAGGCCCCCTGCTTTTGCCAGACGGACCGCCTCCGCGGCCTGCGGGGTATAATGTCCTGCCGTGACCAGATTGATGTTGTGGGCATTTTCAGCCTGCAGATTCAGGAAGATCTTTGCCAGCTCAGGAACGGTCACCGCCGTTCCCCCGTTTCCTCCTGAGATCACCCGGTTCTGGCAATACACACAGTGGAGCGGACATCCGCAGAAAAAGACTGCCCCTGATCCGTTCGTGCCGGAGATGCAGGGTTCCTCCCACCTGTGCAGTGCGGCACGGGCGACCATCACCCGGTCGTCCGTGCCGCAGTATCCTTTTCTCCCGCCTGCCCTGTCTGCCCCGCACTCTCTCGGGCACAGGCGGCAGGCGCTGCTTTCATCCAATCTCACACTCCACTCTCCACTCTCCACACTCTACACAGCCTTCGCCCGGACGATGATCTCAAACAGAACCCCGTCCTTCCGGTGCCCGAACCGGTTTTCCTCCACAGTGATGCTCACCTGCGGATCCGCCCCGAGTCCATACAGGGCTGCCTTCTTCAGGACTTCCCGCCGGACGGCTTCCTTTCCGTAAGCGACCGCGGCAGGGATCTCCTCAAATGTATGCCGCACACCGTTCTCATACAGGGCCAGGCCCATATATTCCGTCTTTTCATAGACCGCCTTGATCTTCAGTTCCGCCATGGCGATCCGCGGACTTGCCGCAGCGCCAAGCGCATTCGCAACGCCCGCATACGGCGGTATGACCGCCTCTGTTCCCAGAAGGCGTGCCACCCGCGGAAGGAACACATGAACCGGCGCTCCTACGCCGATCAGCGGATAATCCGTGGTCAGGCGCATGCGGGCCTGAAAGAACTTCTGCACCTCATCCGTGTCTGACGCTTCCGCCACCGCCTGCTCATACAGGCTGTCGAGCAGCACCTCTGTGTTTTCCGGCTCCAGCAGCCGTTCGTTTTTCGGAAACTGCTGCTTCAGTATGACGCGTCCCACCGCCTTGTACAGTTTCCTGAAGACCATCTCGTAGACAAGATCCGGTATCTGTTCAACCGGAATTCCGGTATTCGTCTCCACACAGCGCAGGGCCGTTCTCGCGGCCGCACCGTCATACAGATCAAAATCTCCTTTGATGATCATCATATCCGTCGGTGTCAGGCCGCTTCTGATGATCACGCCATCCGCCTCCAGCCTGTCCGTTTTCAGCAGGCCTATATATTTGCCCATCCTGGACGCAAGTTCCCGGGCGATCAGCGGGCCCTCACCCAGCAGCTCGCAGATCTGCTGCTCCTGTTCCGTATAGCCCTCTTTTCCGGAAATATCTTTCAGGCGTATGTAGAATTCATGGATCGGAAAGATACTCATCCTGTGTTCTTCCGCCAGCGCCTCCAGCTGCGGCAGGACACCCGGATACTGCGCAGCCAGCACACTGATCGGAACGATCCTTGTGGTATCCAGCCGCAGTTTTTCATCCGCGTACCGGACAGCGCTGTCGCCTCCCAGGCCGAAGGTCTTCACATACAGGCCCTTCACCATGGTCTTCCACTGCCCGATCCAAATCCCTTCAGGCGAGAGAACAGGCTCACCCGAGCGGACGAGCGCGATATCCGTTGTCGTACCGCCCATATCCACGATCAGTCCGGTGTCACATCCCGCCAGTTCACACCCGCCTACCACGCTGGCAGCCGGGCCGCACAGAATCGTCTCCACCGGATAGAGCCTTGCCGTCTCCTCCGGGAACATGGTGCCGTCACTGCGTATGATGGACATGGGGAGATCCATCCCCCTCTCCTTCATCACATGGCGCACAGCTTCCATGAATTCCGCGATCAGCGGAATCAGGCGGGCATTCAGGAGTGTTCCGGCACAGGTCTTCAGAATATCCGTCTCGTTGGAGATGTCAAAGGAGATCGTGATGGGCTTATCCAGCACCTCCTTCAGGATCTTCAGTGCCGTCAGTTCAAAACGGCCGCCGTTGGCTCTGGGATGCTTCTGCACGATGCCGACAGAATCACAGTCGGCAAAATACGCTTCCGCATTTTCCCTAAGCGCCTCCCAGTCCGGATCAAAGGGATTTGAATAGTAGCCTTCCACCTTCGCGTCCATGACTACAAACCTGGTCAGATCGTCCAGCCCGTAGGAAGCATAGGTCGTCTTCAGATATTCGATCATCTCCCAGTCAAATCCGAGCATCAGAAGTTTTGCCCTGGCGCCCTTGTTTTCCACACAGGCATTGGTGGCCAGTGTTGTGGAAAGCGATATCATCTCACAGCGCTCCAGCAGATCCTGCGGCAGCGCGTCCAGCGCCGCGGCAATGCCTGTTTCAAGGCGGTCCCGGGTCGTCTGTGTCTTTGCACCCGCCAGGATCTTCCGGCTGTCAAAGTCGTAGATCACAGCATCCGTGCAGGTTCCGCCTGTGTCAATTCCGATCCCAAGCATATCAGTTATCTCCTCCCGATCACACACTCATCGGTATTTCCCGTATTATCGTTCTATCTGTCTCTACGCTGCGGGGACCGGCTGTCGCTTTTCATGTTTCTGTATGCCGAAAGCAGCGCCCTGATGCTGGCCCTGATCACATCGGTATTCGTTCCGGCTCCCCAGAACATTTCCCCGTTCTCCGCCTCCAGTCCTATGTAGGAGACGGCTATGCTCTGGGATCCCTCTCCCTGGAGGCTGTGCTGCGCAAACACCTGCAGGGTGTAGGTGTCACCCGTGTAGTCCCGCAGGGCATGGGAAACAGCGCTCAATGAACCGTTTCCGACTGCCTTCACCACAGTCTCCCTGCCATCCTCCAGGAAGGTGATCCGAAGCTTGACGGAATCCTCTTTCCTTGTGAACTTTGTCTCTGTCACACTGATCCCGCCGCACTGGTTCAGGTAATGCCTCGTGAAGATATCGAGGATATCCTCCGGCTTTAGTTCCCTGTGCTCCCGGTCCGAGATCTCCTTGCAGCGCCTGCTCAGATGTTCCCGCATCGGGGTCGGAAGATGATACCCGTACGTCTGCTCCAGCACATATCCGATCCCACCCTGGCCGGACTGGGAATTGACCCGGATCACATCTGTATCGTACGTGCGGCCGATATCGCCGGGATCGATCAGAAGGTAAGGCACATCCCACTGCTGCCGCTTCTTCTTTTTCCGGTACTTCATTCCCTTGGCGATCGCGTCCTGATGGCCGCCGGAAAAAGCGGCGAACACCAGTGAGCCGGCATAGGGGCTCCGCCTGGGGACATGCATGCCGGTGCACTTCTCATAGACCTCCTTCAACCGGTTCATATCGCTGAAATCAAGTCCGGGATCCACGCCATGGGCGTAGATGTTCATGGCCAGCGTCACGATATCCACATTTCCGGTCCGCTCCCCGTTCCCGAAGAGCGTCCCCTCCACCCTCTGTGCTCCGGCCAGAATGGCAAGCTCCGCGTCTGCGATCCCGGTCCCCCGGTCATTGTGGGGATGGACGGACAGCGTCACATGCTCGCGGTATTTGAGATTGCGGCTCATGAATGCAACCTGCGACGCAAATACATGGGGCATGCTCATCTCCACCGTCGCCGGAAGATTGATGATGACCCGGTTGTCCTCTCCCGGCTGCAGTACATCCAGCACAGCATTGCATACCTGAAGGGCATACTCCGGCTCCGTTCCGGTAAAGGATTCCGGTGAGTATTCGAACCGGAAACGGC
This sequence comes from Lachnospiraceae bacterium, assembly GCA_017652545.1. The sequence continues at coordinate 1,066 of JAGCAV010000156.1, read as the reverse complement.
CTTCATATTCCGACGCGAGCTTTCTGACCAGCTTTGCCCCGTCTACCGCGACCTGCAGGATCTCCTCTTTTGACTTTCTGAAAACCTGTTCCCGCTGGATGGGGCTGACAGAATTGTAAAAATGAATGATCGCACCGGGTATGCCCCTGCAGGCTTCGAAGGTCTTCCGGATGATCTTCTCCCGGCACTGGGTCAGCACCTGTACGGTCACATCCTGCGGGATCAGGTCTTTCTCGATCAGTGCCCTCAGAAAGCGATACTCCGTATCGCTGGCCGCCGGAAACCCGACCTCGATCTCCTTAAACCCCATGCCCACCAGCATCCGGTAGAATTCCAGTTTTTCCCCCAGGCTCATGGGGATCACCAGGCTCTGATTCCCGTCACGAAGATCCACGCTGCACCAGTCGGGCGCCTTCGTGATATGATCCTTGAGCACCCATGAATTCCATTCCTGGGAAACGGGATAATAACCCGGCTGATATTTGCTTGCATCCATCATATCGTCATTCCTCTTGCTGTCCGTTATTCCGGCTGCCGCAGGACATCCCGCAGAGCGGGTATCCCAAAGACAGGAAAGCAGGTTCCCTGCCTTATGTCTGCATCTGTCACAAGTCAGGGAACCTGTCTGCTTTTTCAGGTCATATATGGAAGTCACGCCGCATGCCGGCCGTCAAAGGCCTTTGATTCCGGCATCGCCTGTTATTCCGCAAGCAGCGCCACTGCCACATCATTCACATTGGTGCCGGTCGGTCCGGTCATGACCAGGCCGTCGACTGCCTTCAGCGCATGGTACGCGTCATTGTCCGCAAGGATGGCGCTGACAGAAAGGCCTGCCGCGGCAAGGGCATTCTGGGTGTCCTCATCCACATATCCGCCTGCGGCATCTGTCGGGCCGTCCGTTCCGTCGCTGCCGACCGAAAAGACCGCCGCGCCTTTCAGGCCTGCAACAGCGGGTGCCGCCGCGAGCGCCAGTTCCTGGTTGCGGCCTCCGAGTCCTTTTCCGGTCAGGTGCACCACGGTCTCACCGCCTGCGATCCAGGCCGTCTTCCTGCCGCTCCCGGCGTGG
>JAGCAV010000155.1 GCA_017652545.1 Lachnospiraceae bacterium | reverse complement strand
CTGCAGATCTGTATCCCTTTTTGTGTCAGACAGTGTTCCTATTGCGATTATCCCTACTGTACCTATGATCCCGGCACCCTGCGTGCCTACCGGGACGCACTGCTTGCCGAAATCGACAGCTGCATCGGAGAATTCCCCGATCACCAGGTGGATGCCATATCAATAGAGGGCGGATCCCCTGCTCTTCTGGGTCCCGACGCGCTGTTTCAGGTTCTCCTGAGGGTCAGAAAAGTCTTCTCCTGCGCATCGGATCTGCAGATCTCCCTGCAGACCATGCCCGGAGATTACTCAAGAGCACTGATGGAAAAGATGCGGGATGCCGGTGTCAACCACTGGATCATCGGTCTGGAGACCACACAGGCCTCCGAACATGAGCTGCTGAAGAGGCCCTATAAATTTGATGCAGTCACCATGGTTGACATGGCTGTCAGAACATTTGCGCCCAGAGCGCTCAGTTTTGATCTGCTGGCTGGACTCCCGGGACAGACAGAGCGCAGTCTGAAGCGCAGCCTGGAGCATTGTCTTTTTTATGCGCCTGAGCACATGAGCATTTATCCGCTCCGGATTCATGCGGGCAGTGAAATGGAAGCCGCCGCCAGCGCATGTGAAAACGGATCCGCGTCCGATCAGGCTGCCGTCCTGGAAGACTATGCCGCTGCAGTCCTTAAAGAATCCGGGTTTACACGTTATACGAAATATGACTATTCAAGGGATGGGCATGTGCATCGTTACCGTCCCAAATATCTTCAGGGATGTGAACATCTCGGAATCGGCTACCATGCTGAATCATGGGTAGATGGCGTGATGTGGAAAAACGGACATTCCCTGCAGGAGTACATTGATCATTCCGCGGAATTTGATGTGATTGCTTCCGGACTGATGCGGCCGGATGAAGCCGGTATTGAAAAAATGCGTAAGAAACGCCAGGCTCTGCTGTATCCGGCTGTGCCCGGTACACTGCCGCAGCCTGCTGCAGCAGGTACGGAAAAATAACCTCAGGATGGTATCATCACCACCAGCTCAAATGACGTGTCCCGGGTATTGACAGTCATGGAACCCCCATACCTTTCAGCGATCTCCCTGATACTGGAAAGACCGTACCCGTGAGATACCGGATCCTTTTTTGTTGTCGGGATAACAGATCCTTCAGCCCTGACCGGCGCGTGACATGCATTCGCAAATCGAAAGATCACAAGTTTCCCATAGCTTTCGATCTTGACCCTGATCTCACGCTTTTGTGCTTCTTCGATCTTCATGGATTCCTCTATTGCGTTGTCCATGGCATTTCCGAATATCGTGCACAGATCCACGACATTCATAAAATCCAGCCCCCGCCCGTCTACATACGGAATCAGGCGAATGTCCTTTTCCTGACATTCGCTTATTCTCTGTGCAAGCAATACATCCAGGGTCTTGCTGCCTGTTTTCTGGATCGTCTCATAATCCATGATTTCCCCGCGCAGCCGGGATGCAAACGACATGAGCTCATCATGATCACCGGAACCGGCTGATTCCAGAACAGACAGATAATGTTTCAGATCATGATAACGCCGGTTGACGGCATCCAGCGCCTCTTTCTGGATCAGGTACTGGCTGTGCTGCTGTTCGGAAAGCATGCGTTCCCGCAGCAGCTCATTCTTTCTGTTATCGACCAGGAGCATACGGATGATCGTCGTAATCACGATCACGGCACAAACTGCAATGGCCAGCGCGATCAGTTCAAAGCTGATATAGATGTCGGCATCGGTTCCCTCTCCCAGTCCGCTCTGATACTGGCGAACGAACAGATACAGGAACAGCGGAAACAGAATGCCGGCTGTCTGCCATGGCGTAAAATGAAGATACTCCATCTTGAAATGAATGCGCGAAAACAGGAAAGAAAGAATAAACAGATAAAGAAGATAGATTGCAAAGGTCGCCATGCTGATCCGCTGCGGTGTCAGGCCCGGCCAGTGCTCCGCCAGCAGATATGCCAGCGTCGGCCCCCGGAAGAACGCCTTTCCCACTTCCAGCAGCAGACAGAAAAACCCGCTTTCGAATAACGCGCCATACCATCTGTATCCGGTCTGCCAGCAGATATAGCAGGTCCATAACAGGATCTGGATCACACAATGCAGTGAGATCGGGTAAAACCGGTATTGAAGCACCAGGTTCCCCGCAAGCAGAAGCAGAGAGCCAAGCGGATACCGGACCTTGGGCAGCGAATACCTGACAAGCGACAGAAAGCACAGCCACTCGGCAGCGACCGTGACCCAGATCACCCATATGTTTTTTGAAAACTGCATTGCCGTACCGGATAAATACGTACTGATCGACATACCAATCCTCCCGGTGATACTCAGCCTTTCCCGTCAGGGCCTGGATGCGTGAAATGCAAGCAGCGCATCGACAAAAGCTTTCCTTCTGTGCTTGCTCAGAGGGATCTTTTCATCATCCATAATCACATCCGTCTGTGAATAGCCGGTCACATATTTCAGATTGATCAGAAAGGCGCTGTGACACCTGAAGAAATCATATGGCTCCAGTATCTTTTCCAGCTGATACATGGGCATTGTCGTCTCCCGGATTTCCCGTTCCCTGCTCTGATTTCTCCGGACAACCAGCATCAGATGCCTTCCTGTTGTTTCCGCGCGTATAAGTTCATCCGGAACGATCAAAATCTGACCGTCAACTGTCCTGATGTTCACAGCTGCGGATTCTTCTCTTGCGATCTCTCTTATGACACGCGAGAACTTCCCTGAAAAAAGTTCATAAGTGACAGGTTTAATGATATAGTCGACCGCCTGCACTTCATATCCTTCCAGTGCATACTGAACCATTCTTGTTACAAAAAGAATCTTTACATGCTCATCAAAAGAACGGATCCGATGAGCTGTCTCCATCCCGTTCGAATGCACCATATCGATATCAAGAAACAGAATATCCGGAGATTGCGGATAATTCTCCAGAAGGTCCAGCCCGTCAGCATACTCCAGTATCTCGACCATTTCCCCGTTGTCCCGGGCATACCGTCTTATGTAACCGGCCAGCTTTTTCCGGTCATCATCCTGATCTTCTGTAATGACAATTCTGATCATCTTCCTGCCTCATTCCGATCTGAAGGCGCCGGCTGTCCGAAGCGCAAATGTCCAGTCACCCCGGAAATACGCCCAGTTATCCCTGTTCCGGCTTCGTCCGATCATTTTGTGCTATAAGAATATATGAGTATTTGCAACCGTTGTCAAATCATTTGTCGTATGGTTTTATGGAGGAACTGCAATGAAAAAGAAAACGCAAACCATCTCCCGCCGCGATTTTCTCAAGGGTGTTGCGGCCGGAACAGTCACTGTAGCCGCCACCACACTGTTAGGCGGTCTTGTCGGTGCAGAGGAAGCACCTCCGGAAGGAGATGCGCCTGCCGGTGCCCCTGGCGGACCGCCCATGATGGATCCGAGACATTCCGGTGAAACTGCCGTGGTTTACGGCGGTTCCTGGAAGGATGCGCCTGCACCCATTGAAGATTCCGAGATTGCGCAGGAATATGATGTGGATGTACTGGTCGTAGGCCATGGTTATTCAGGCCTGAATGCCTGTCGTTACCTGGCTGAGCAGGGAATCAGCGTGACCCTGATCGAATCCCAGGCTGAAGACAAATACAATGCCATGGGTAATGAAGGCGCCGCCCCCAATGCCAGGGTTCTTCTTGACCGTGGTGTGCCTGAGATCGATCCCATCGAGTACTATAATAACTGGATGCTCAATTCCGGTTACCAGGCCAATCCTGAGCTGATGATGAAGTTCTGCCAGAACTCAGGCGAAAACATGGACGCTTACCTGTCTGTTCTGAGCGAGGATGAACTTGCCAGCATGACAACAGCCTTCTATCCGCCTACAGAGCATCAGCTTTCCCAGATCGGACCCTTTAAGTTCTGGCCTGCGACCTGCAGCTTCTATGGCAATCCGAACCAGACTTACATCCATCAGAAGAATCGTGAGAAAGCCATCGAGGACGGAGCAACCTTCATGTTCGGAACGATCGGAAGACAGCTCATCAAGGATGGTGACGAAGTGGTCGGCCTGATCGCCCAGAACGCAGATGGCGACTACATCAGATTCAACACAAAGGCTGTTGTACTGGCCACAGGCGGATTCGGCGCCAATCCGGAAATGCAGGCCGATCTTCTGACCGACCTGAGCGGAACGCTTGTCCCGGGTGAATCCCTTTCCGTTCTGATGGACTCTGACGGAAGCGGTATTCAGATGGGCTACTGGGCCGGCGGAAAGCTTGACTCCATGGGCATTCCGACCATGAACGGCAAACATTATCATCCCGGTCTGCCTCAGGGTATCTGGCTCAACTCCAAAGGCAAACGCTACTGTAACGAGTACTGGGGACCTATTGAGTTCCGCGGGCGCCCTGCGCTGCAGATGGACCGTGACGGTTTCTATGCTTTCTATGATTCCAGACTTACGGAATACATGCAGTACTCCGTTCCGTCACACGGTTCAACCTACGCGTCTGAAGAGAATCTGGCCAATGTGCAGAAAGAGCTTGACAACGCGCTGGCTGCGGGTGCCGAGGGCGTACAGGGTCATGACCTGAGCGCGACCTATACCCGTTACGGTGCCCAGACGCTGGATGAACTTCTCGACATGGTCTGCTCCGATGACACCGTAAAGGCAAACATCAAAGCATCCATCGAGCGTTATAATGAGATGTGCGAAAGCGGAAGAGACGAAGATTTCGGCCGCGAAGGCGACCTGATGTTCCCGGTCAAGGAAGGCCCGTTCTTCTGTGATGTTAAGCCCTCTGAAATCGGCTGGATGATGTGCACCTGCGGCGGTCTTGTGATCAATGGCGACCAGCAGGTCCTGGATGAGTATTACCATCCCATCAAGGGTCTGTTTGCCTCCGGCAACTGTGCGAGCGGCCGGTTCGGCACCGAGTACTTCACCCCGACACCCGGTGTGAGTCTCGGAACCACCATCGTCCTCGGACGTGAGTGCGGCAAGTCAGTTGAGAAATACCTGAAGGGTGAAATCTGATCAATCTGATCAATCCACAAAATAGAGCGGGAAATCTTCCCGCATACGCAAACGAGCCAGGGAATGTTTCCCTGGCTCGTTGGTTCATCAAACTGAATGATTCAATATTTCAACGTGTCTTATTTGACAGCTTCAGAAGCCTTCAGTTCTTCGATCGCGGCAGAGTCCATGGTAGCGGAGGTGTAATCCTCGATCTCTCCGGCT
>JAGCAV010000154.1 GCA_017652545.1 Lachnospiraceae bacterium | reverse complement strand
TTCTCAACGGAGCATACGACCAGCAGATCATCCTTGCCGGTGCAGGCAATATCCACATTGTGGAAATCCGTCTTGAGCATGCGCTCCACCTCATCCAGGTTCACCCGTTTGCCGACCATCTTCACAAACCGTTTCATCCGGCCGACAATGTAATAGTAGCCATCCTCATCCCGGCGCGCTATATCCCCGGTCCTGAGGCAGCCCCCGTTCTCGTCTCCCTTTGCGAGGTCGGCGGCGCACTGCGCGTAGCCCAGCGTCACATTGTCGCCGTAATAGACAAGCTCTCCTGCCACATCCGGATCCGTGACGACATGATTCTCCTCATCAAGCAGTTCAAAACGTCCGCCGGGGATCGCGATCCCCATGCTGCCCTTCTTCTGCACCGCTTTTTCCGGAGGGAGATAGCCCATCCTGGCCGTAGCTTCCGAAGCGCCGTACATGACCACGAACTTCTTGCCGTATTCGTCTGCGAACTGCGCGAACTTCTCATGCAGTGCCGGCATCAGCTTACCGCCTGCCTGTGTCATCGTCACAAGAGACGGGTGCCTGTCCTTCTTTGTAAAGCGCAGCTTGTCCAGCATCTCATACATAAAGGGTACGCCGGAGAACGAAGTCACCTGATACTGGTCCACCAGCTGCCAGAACGGCTTTGAATAGGAGCCGGCCTCGGTCAGTACGAGTTTCGCCCCCGCGTACAGATGTGTATTCAGGATCGACAGCGCATACACATAGTTCATGGGAAGTGATGTGATGGCAGTCTCATTCTCATCAATATGAAGGTATTCTATGATCGATTCGGTATTGGATATGATATTCCGGCAGCTCTGCCGGATCAGCTTCGGACTGCCTGTCGACCCGGAAGTACTGATGAGCAGTGCCAGATCTTCGTGCAGCACCGGATGGTCCCTGCAGTCTGTCTGAAGCAGGACATAACTGCCGATCTGTGTGAGTCTGCTGCCGCCGAGGTTTTCCCCGAACGTTTCCGGACACCAGATCAGTGACGGACGATACAGCTCCATCAGGTCAGACAGCAGCGCCGGATCGATCTCCTTGTGCAGCATCAGAGGCACGATCCCATGATTTAAAAAGGAAATGTACCCCACCACCAGCTCATAGACGTTGGAAGCGATCACAAATGCAAGGGCGCGTTCCCCCGCTGCCGCTGCCAGGCGTTCGCAGTCATCCGCCAGCTCACGATAGCTGATATACCTGTCATCCTGGATCAGTGCTGTACGCTCTCCCCATTTTTCAAGATCCCAAATCACGATTTATCCCCTCCTCAAAGATCATGATACCGCATCATGCATCCGATACCCTGTTTTTTACCTTGCCCGATTCCTGTAACATTTTAACATTGACTCATATAAAGTCAACTGTCCGCGTTATGATGCCGGGGCAAAAGGTCATGTCAGTTCATAATTCCGCGTTATATATTCTCCGAGGAAGCTGCTCAGCTTCCTGCTTCCCTTCTCGTTCAGGTGGACCCGGTCAAAATAATCCGTCTCCGGGTCGATCCCGATCTCATCCAGATACGTAAAGCCGTCCAGATAGGCACATCCGTTCTCCCGGGCATACGCTTCCATGGCTTCCGTGTAATAATAGTTGCCGGTGCACGGTGTCAGATAGAAAATGACCTGCGTCCCCTTCTCCCGGCACGCTTCGACAATGGAGTCAAGTACCTTCCTGGAGCCGGAGCGCAGCTCCTTGCCCTTGCTGTTATCCCCCAGCGTCACCGGCGTCACCTTTCCGGACGCCGTATCGATCACGCTTCCTCTCTTATCCAGAAGCTCCTGTACGGTAATGATATGTTCCTGCTGCCCTTCAACCAGATCCGGCCAGGAATTATGGGTCGAAATGACCGGGAACAGATATGACAGCACATCCACAGGCGCCTTGCTCAGCGCCTGCCTGAGATAATTCAGCAGATCCCTGTTCCAGGAAAGCGCCCTGGAGTAGTAGATCTCTCCGCAGAATTCCTTGTTCTTCAGGCTCCTGGACAGATTGCGGACCTCCACGACGGCGATCTTCGGAGACTGCTGTTTCAGCGCGTCCCTGACAAACAGCGCCGTGGTGTTGATCTTCTGCCAGTTCACCGCGTAATTGTACGCATTGATCCCATATTCATCATGAAGAAGGACGGTATCCACGCCTCTCCACGCCCGGCTTGATCCGAAAACGACCACATCCACCGAATCATCGGGAAGGGCGTGATATGCCCTGACGGCATTCATGCAGGACTGCACGCCTGCCGGCCGCAGCACCGGCTCGGCAAGCGCTGCCACCGTCATGACCAGAATGCCAAAGAGCAGCATTTTCAAAATCCCGGATTTTTTTATGATCTTGATCAACTTCATCATCATTCCTAGAACTGCCCGTATATAAATGCCGACGCGTTGTCAGAAGGCCCGTACAGGCCGAATACCATGACACAGGAAACAGCCGCCAGATAAATGACCCACCGGATCACGACCGGCCTTGCGGCAATGATCTCCCGGATGCTGACCTGCTTCTCATGCAGGCACCCGACAGCAAAGAGGACCAGAACCGCCGCGCCGGTCAGCACCCACTCCGCGCCTCTTAAGCCCAGATCAGAAGGCATCCCGTTCCTCAGGAACACGCTTCCCCAGCCTCTCACCGATCCTGCCAGCATGCCGACCGCCGCCCTGAAGCTGCCTGCACGGGAAAAGAATCTGCCCATGCTGCAGATCAGGAAGGTCCGCACCATCTGGAACGCCTTCCAGGCCGGGTGTTCAGCAGGGATATGTGTCAGCTGGTGCGCCTTCTCATACAGCTCGGCGAACATGATGCCGGTCATGATAAACAGGCCGTTCCAGATGCCGTATCCCACATATTTCCATTCCGGTCCGTGCCAGAAGCCCACGAGCAGATAAACGATGAACATGGAGATGAAAGCCGGCAGCTTTTTCCCGAAGGAGGTCCCGAACCACTTCCTGGCTTTCTTGCCCAGCGCCGTAAACGGACCGGACAGGGAAAGCGGATAAAAAACGTAATCCCGCATCCAGCCGCCCAGCGTGATATGCCAGCGCCTCCAGAATTCCTCCACGGAGCGGGAGAAATAGGGCTGGTTGAAGTTCAGTTCCAGTTCGATCCCGATCATCTGGGAGAAGCCTCTTACAATGTCCATACCGCCTGAGAAATCCGTATAGACCTGCAGGCCGTAAAGCGCGCCGGCGAAAAGCAGGACCGGACCGGGATACGCTCTGTAATTGTCAAAGATCTGCGCGACCGGGGCCGCAATGCGGTCGGCAATGATGGTCTTTTTCATATAGCCCCAGAGCATGAGCTGCGCGCCTCTTGTCACCCTGGTATAATCATAGCCGTGTCCTTCATACAGCTGCGCAGCCAGCTGGCTGTGGCGGGGGATCGGTCCCTGGATGATCTGCGGGAAGTAGGACATGAAAAGCAGGAACTTCAGGAAATGCCTGTCCGGTTCGATCTTCCCCCGGTAAACATCCGTCATGTATGCAATGGCCTGCAGTGTGTAAAACGAAATGCCGATGGGCAGCAGGAAATGCATGGCTGGCAGCGTCAGAACGGGCCTTGCCAGCCCCGCGAAGAAATTGCCGTACTTGAGCACCAGCAGGACCCCCAGGTCCAGAACGATCCCCAGCTGCAGGATGCGCCTTGCCCTCTTCTTCGTCAGGGCTTTTAAGGCTTTCCTTTCCTCCTTTGCAAGATCCTTCCCGTGCTCCTTCAGGTACTGTTTCCCGTCTGAGCTGACGGCATGGATCCACCTGGCGATCCCATACGTCACCGCGGCGCTTCCGGCCATGACAAGGATCAGAAGCCGGCTGCTGATCCAGTAAAAGATCAGGCTCGTAACAAGCAAAACAGACCAGCGGTATTTTGCGGGAACCGCAAAATACACGATGGCCGTTGCCAGAATGAATAAAAGAAAAGAAAATGATACCAGTGACATTATTTCTCCCTGAATGCCCACAGTTTATGCATGAAGAAGTTGATGGGCACGGAAAGAAGCAGATTGGCGATCGGCGCAAACAGCTTGGGAATATGCACCACCTGTACCCAGAAAATGGCCAGCACGCTGTTCAGGAACAGGCCTGTGAAAGCATATGAAATATAACTCTTAAGCAGTGCCTGCGGCCAGGGAACCTTCTCCCCGTCTGTTCTGAAAACATACTTCCGGTTCCAGTAGAAAGACCACAGCACAGAGAGCAGGAAGGCGATCACCTGGGCGATCAGGTAGTCCGTATTCGGGAACATGCCCGCGCGCTGAAACAGCAGCAGACAGATCACATAGATCACATAGTGGACGATCGTATTGCTCACGCCCACCACACCGAACTTTACAAACTGCAGAAATGCCTCCCACTTCCCTGCGTCAATTTTCAGATGCAACA
>JAGCAV010000153.1 GCA_017652545.1 Lachnospiraceae bacterium | reverse complement strand
TGCGCCGCCCATTGCCGGGATCAGGTCCTTGCTGAAGGTCGTCAGCAGCATGCCCCACATCCGCAGCCATTCATAAAAATCGACGCCGGTATCCTTTAAGCCCCGCCATTCCCTGCGGACCGTGGCCATCTTTCCGGATCTGTACAGCTTGCCCAGCTGTTTCTCACCGTTCAGGACCAGGTCCCTGATCTCTTCCGGAGACATCTGTTTCAAAAGATCCGCTTCGTAAGAGGCGCGCTTTTTAAAGGCTTTGATATTGCCCTTCAGGGCGTTGCCCACATCCTTCCAGTCCGTCTCTTTCAGCAGTTCGCCGACGATCCCTCCGATCTCCTTTATGTTCTCCGCCTGCTTTTTCCAGTCGATCTGATCTTTGCAGCGGAAAAACGCCGGATCCGGATATTTCACTTTTTTCGTCATCGGGCCACCTCCGTCCTTCCTGCTTCTCCAGCATTTCTGCTTTTTTGAATCCTCTTGATCTCCAGCGCCTCCACAAAGGCCTGGAACCGGGTGCGCAGCTGTCCGGATCCGCGAACGTTGTACGAGCGGTCGATGGAAAGGACCGGCCATCCGTACTCATCTTCCAGGATATGACTGGCCAGGGGACGCTCGAAAGCCCAGAAGTCGCAGTACTTCATCTGTTCAAAGATGATGCCTTCCGCATGGAAATCTCTGGCCAGACGGTCGATCGTCTCCCGCCGCTGGCTGATCTTCTCCTGAGACATGTAGCGGGCACATTCCGAGGTCTGCATATAATGGAGGCAGATCTGCCGCAGAATGTCCTCCCCTTCCTTCAGTTCGATCCTCTCACGTCCCGGGAATGACCCGTAACAGTAGCGGTCTGCCACGATCAGTGCCCCTGCCTCCTCCAGCAGTCTGGAAAAGTCGAGGTCATCGATCTCGGAACCGGCCACCACGACCCTTGCACGGAATTTTGGTTTTTCATCAGGTTTTCTGTTTCTGATCTCTTCCAGCGTTTCCCTCAGCTTCGGCAGGATCAGCGCCGTCGGGCAGCAGTACGAGACCAGGCAAAGCACATGATACTCATAACCGGTGACCGGCGGGTTTTCCTGCTTGCGAAGATCGCCGATCTGCGTCATGATCTCACACAGCTCATTGTGTTCTTCCACCGCGGCGCGCAGCGCCTCGTCTGAAACGTCCGTTCCGAGCTTTTCATGCATGACATCCAGAAGGCGGTGCCGCATCTGCGTCACAACCTGGTCCACCGTATATGTTTCTATTTTATAGGGTACATCCGTGTGGGTAACAAAAAAGTGCGGTTTGCTGTTGCACTTTAAGATCTCCATGTGCTCATAGCAGCGGTTCATCGCGGAACATGCATCAACACCCGCTATGGCATCAAGGAACTCATACCCTCCCTCAATGGCCCGCTCCAGCAGCGAGCGCGCATACTCGCAGGTGTAGTTGGACATATAGTAGGTCGCGATGTCGATGGATGTGCTTCTGGGTGCCCGGATCCGGGTCGAGAAGCAGTTATCCACATTCAGCAGAACCTCCGGCATATGATAGCAGGTATAGCCGATGGCATACTGCCCGGCTTCCTGTGCCTGCCTCACCAGGGCGTTGTCAGCGTCCTCCAGCAGGTTCTCAAATTCCAGAAGGTATTTCAGATCTTTCAAACCCCAAACCTCCTTTCTGATCTGTCTTCAGGTTAATATTTTTTATAAGATCCCAAGATTCTTCAGTGCCTCTTCAGCCCCTGACAGAATGGGAACATGTTCCGGCAGTTCAAAGATGCTCCGCCCTTCCATATCGTTCTCCGTCATGGAATCATCCTGTCCGATCACGGCGCAGAGCGGAATGCCTCCAATATGTGTACCGTCTTCCGGCTTTCCGAGGAGGTCCGGCCGCGGAGCTCTGTTTACGATCAGTCCGATCCGGTCGAAAAGCACCATCTTCTCTGCCACCTCCCGGATGGTCTCCACGATCTGGAGTCCTTTCCGGCTCTGGTCCGAGACACAGATCAGATGCGTCACCTTCTCCATGACCCGCCGGTTGATCTGCTCGATCCCGGCTTCACCGTCTATGACGATATAGTCAAAGGATTCCGCCAGAAGTCCGATCACCTGTTTCAGATATGTATTGATCGCGCAGTAACATCCCGCGGCCTCAGGCCGGCCGATGGCAAGAAAGGCAAAACCGCGCTGCTCTTCCATAGCCTCAAACAGGCGGAATTTAGCCTCCGCCAGAATATCCTGTGTGTCCTTCAGCTTTCCCGTAACGTCCTCCGCCACCCTCAGACGGATCCCGTCCAGCGTTTCATGAACCGGCACACCCAGTGCCGTCGAAAGACCGACAGCCGGATCCGCATCAATGGCCAGGATCTTCGCTTCCGGCTTCTGCTCCGTCAGAAGCCGTACGATCGCCGCTGACAGGGAGGTCTTGCCCACGCCGCCTTTCCCGGTCAGCGCAATGACTGTTGTGTGGTCCATCTTCTTCCTTTCCTGGGAGTCACCCATGCAGACTTTTTTTCATTCAACCATATTCAGGCATTATTTACAAGGATAATCTGTTCAAAAACCGGTTATTGTCTATAATTCCATGCAATTATGCATTTACTGTTTTAAAAAACAACCAAATATGCTATGATATCCACATGTTTATTCTGTTTTTTAGACACTTTCCACGCAAAAACCGGGAAGTCCGGGAAAATAGAGGAGAACACCATGAGGGACTTACCACACATCATTGAATTTGAGGATCTGCTCCAGCAGGCACACAATGCGCTGGTGCGGCAGGGAAGGGCTGAGGGAAAAAAGGCTCTCGGCTATACCTGTTATTTCATGCCTGAAGTGCTGCTGGATCTGCCGGGCTGTTTTTCAGTTCATCTGAGGGCTCCGCGCAGCGGTTCGCCGGACATGGCGACCTATTACATGTCGAACCGGACCTGCCTGTACGGACGCTGCCTGCTGGAACGGGCGCTGGAAGGCGGTTTTAATTTTCTGGACGCACAGATGGCGACAGAGACCTGTACCGTCACCTGCCGGTTCCAGGAACATCTGCAGCTGATGGACATCATCAAGAACCCCGATTTTTTCTGCGAGTTCACGGATGTCCCGTTCAAGAAAAACGAAAATTCCATCGATCATTATGAAAAACAGCTGCGCTGCCATGTGCTGGACAAACTGCAGGAACACTTTGGAATCGACACTTCCGATGAGGCTCTGCTGACAGCGATCGAAGAGCATAATGAAGTGTGCCGGCTGATCACCGAGATCGGCAGCTACCGGAAGAAAGACAATCCGACAATCACCGGCACTGAATTTGCCATGATCCAGCTGGTAACCCAGGTCTGTCCCAAATATCTGATCCTGGATCAGCTGCGGGATATCGCCGAGGCGCTTAAGGAGCGCCAGCCCGATCAGAAACCTGCATGGCGGTGCAAGGTGGTACTGGCCGGATCCGAGGAGGACGATCCCTACTTTGTCAAGCTCATCGAGGAATGCGGCGCGCTTGTTGTTGCCGACCGTCACTGCTACGGATCCATACCCGGACGGGAGGAGATCATCGTAAAGGAAGGTGAAACACCCCTTCGCGCGATCGCCCGGCATTACCTGGAAACCTCCATGTGCCCGCGCTTCATGGAGCAGCACGTCATGCGGGAACGCAAGCAGTTCCTTGCGGATGTGGCAAAGGAATACCATGCGGACGGAATCATCGTTTGTCAGATGAAGTTCTGCGAATACTGGAGTTACGAGCGTACCATCGATACGCTGATCCTGCCGAGAGATTACGGTATCCCGGTCTGCTCCATCGAGAAGGAATATGTCAATCTCGCTGTCGGACAGCTTCGGACACGCTTTCAGGCCTTTGTTGAGAGCATTGAGTTCAAGAAGTTCCAGAAAGGAGCCGCCAAATGAAAATTCCCAATGTGCGTTCAAAATTGAAGGAACTGTTCGTTGTCGAACAGCTGGACGAATCCGGCAAAAAGAAGGGATTATCCGACAGGCTGAAGGAACTGAAAGACCCGGAAAAACGGAAGAAGGCTGCCCGGGATTTCTGGTACGGAAAACCCCATGAGGAGCGGGAACTCGGAAAACTCTATGTCGGGGACACCGGCCTGTACAAGCACAGGGAGTGGCGCGGTGTGAAGGACACCATGTACTACTTCAATATGATCTGGCTGTACAATTACGGGCACATGGTCGCGGACATCATGAAGTTCGGCGGAGGGCCGGTCAAAGGCCTTGTCAACTTCGGCAAGGGCGTCTGGCGCTACCGCTGGATGGGTCAGACGTATCTATCCGTCATGCACTGGTTCGACAGGGGCCTGGAAGGCATGCGCGGCCCGATCCTGCGCGGTTCCGCCTGGCATTACCGTGCCATGGTCTGCGAGACCATCCGTCAGTTCCAGGAAATGTTCGCATCGGATAAAAACCTGCACGGCGGCGTGGAAAGCGATCAGTGGAAGCACAATATCGCTCACAACGAGACCGTCAGCGGAAGTATTTTCTATGGTTTCCATGATGTGATCGAGGATATTCCGCTGGAGATGATCCCGTACTTCGTCTCCTGCCATGTAAACAATCACACGGTGCTCAATTATATCGATGCGGCGCAGTCCATCGGCCTTCCCGCCGATCCCTGTCCCATGTGCCAGGCGGAATACGGCCTGTTCGTCCTGGACGACGTACCGGACTACGCTCCGGCCATGATCACCTCCAATGAAGCCTGTGACGGTTCGGTGGCGACTTCCATTCTGCAGGACTGGTTCCTGAACCGGCCGCTGCATGCCATGCCGCAGCCCATGCGTTACGATGATCCCCTGGTTCAGGAACACTGCCAGCGTGAGATCGAGGAGTGCTGGAAATTCATTGAAGAGCATTACGGCGTCAAATTCGACTGGGATATGTACGTGAAATATGCCGAGCAGCAGAATCAGCTGACTGCCTTTGAGCACGAAAAATGGGATGTGGCAGCCAACACGCCTTATTATCCCATCAACGGCGTAGCGCAGGCTCTTTACCGCATCTACTATTCGCAGGACGGAAACCGGCCCATCTGGCATGAAACAGATGCAAGGGTCCGTAAACTGATGAACAAAACCGTGAAGAACAAGATCAGCTGCCTGCCGAAGACCCGGCACCGCGCCATCGCGTGGAGCTGCGCTCCTTTGTACTATTCCAACTGGTGTACCTGGGCATACAACTGCTGGGGAATCAACTGCGTCATCAATATGGATTCCCTGATGTTCGACCAGTATCTGCGCACGGATACCTATGAACATGCCCTGGAGGATCTTTCCTGGTACAATGAGAAAGCGCCGATGCGTGCCATGGCAGTCGGCGGCCACGAGCACATCCTTTCTCTCTGGGATTACATGGAGCGCTTCAACTGCGACATGGTCATCATGTACGACCAGCTGCAGTGCAAAGGCATGCAGGGCATCCACGGTGTATTTGAGGATGAGTTCCGCAAACGGAACATTCACGCGATCTGGGTCCCGCATGCGCTTCCTGACAAGCGGACCGTATCCCGCAAGGAAATCCGTCAGATTATCAGCGATTATATGTACACCGTCATGCGCGAGGAACCGCTGGATCCGACCCTTGTTGATTTCAATGATGACGCGAGCTGGTAACGGCCTGCTTCAGCCCAATACATACCGGAGGTAAACACATATGAAAAAGCTGATCCTCAAATTTCTGGCTTTTGCAGCTGCCCTGTACGGTCTCCTTTTTGCCGTCTTCTACTTTGACCTGGACGGCAAGTTCATCTACTACATATGGGAGCCGCTGATCTGCAAACACTACGACCGGATGAAGCGCACGGACAATACGCTGACGCCTTACGAAATGAAGACGGACGAGGCGCTTTAGGCTCCTGCGTCATGTCCTTCAGACAGGCATCTTCACGAGCCGGGGAACAGTTCCCCGGCTCGCGGCATATTAAAAAATGCTTTAGTCCGTTGTAACATCGGACGGCATCCCCATATAGCCATCATGCCTGACATGTGGTATAGTAAACAGGCCGTCGCGCCTGCGCGCCGCGGCAGATCATCAATTAACCGGAAAGGAACATGAAAATGCCATCTTGCGCTGAAAAACTCAAAGAAAAACTGGAAATCCTGAATCACTACAACCGGATCCTGACACTTCTGGACTGGGATATGTATACAGCCACACCGAAAAACGGTTATCAGGGTATGGCGGATACGCTCAGCTACTTCTATCAGAAACATTTTGAGCTCTCCACTTCTGATGAATTCTATGAGCTTCTGTGTGAAGCGAAGGAACCGGCGGTGTATGACACGCTGGATGAGGGTATGCAGTACACGGTCAGAACGCTTCACCGGGACCT
The DNA here is from genome assembly GCA_017652545.1 of Lachnospiraceae bacterium. Next base: position 2,205 of record JAGCAV010000153.1, on the reverse strand, counting down.
GACCAGGGAAAGAAGAGTTCCCAAAGCGTTCGTCGCCCGGTTTATAGAGGCGCAGAGCAGGTCCCGCAAGGCGTGGGAAGAAGCCCGGACCGCCAACGATTTCTCCATGTATGAGCCGCATCTGCAGGCCATGATCGATCTGACACAGGAGAAATGCGGATATACAAATCCGGGAGAGAGCGTATACGACGTGCTGCTGGATCAGTATGAGGAAGGGATCCATGCCGGGACCATCGACCGGGTTTTCGGCGAGCTCAAGGAAGGCCTGAAGCCGCTGTTGGAAACGATCCTTGAAAAGGAGAAGAATCATCCCGTCTCTGAGATCTACAGCCGTACCTGGCCCGTTCACAGCCAGAAAGCGGTTCAGAATCTGCTTCTGGAATACATCGGCTATGATTTCAGCTCAGGAACGACCGGTCAGAGCATGCATCCGTTTACACTCAGCTTCTCGCGGAACGATGTGCGTGTGACCAACCGTTTCCATGAAGATACTCCGATCCCGGCCATGTTCACCTCGATCCACGAAGGCGGTCACGCGATCTTCGACCAGAATGCCGATCCGGCCCTGATGGGAACGGAAGCGGCTTCCTGCCGCTACATGGGTGTTCATGAGAGCCAGTCCCGTTTCTTTGAGAACATTCTCGGACGGAGAAAATCCTTCTGGATCCCGATCTATCCGAAGGTTCAGGAACTCCTTCCCGGTCTGAAGGACATCTCTCTGGATTCCTTTGTTCAGGAGATCAATCATGTGGTTCCCAGCTTTATCCGGACGGAGGCAGACGAAGTCACCTATTGCCTTCATATCATCCTCCGCTATGAGATGGAACAGGAGATCTTCAGGAAGGGAACCAGAGCAAAGGATCTTCCTCAGATCTGGAACGCCAAAATGCAGCAGCTTCTCGGGATCACACCGGAAAGGGACAGTGACGGAATCCTCCAGGATATGCACTGGTCAGACGGCGGTTTCGGCTACTTCCCCTCCTATCTTCTGGGCAGCATTTATGACGGTATGTATCTGGAAACCATTACGGAAGAACTGGGAGATGTGGATCAGATTCTGGAAAGGGGCGGGATCAAGGAGATCACGCACTGGCTGAATGAGAAGATCCATCGCTACGGCGGCCTCCGGCTGCCTGCGCAGGTGATTGAAAATGTCTGTCATCGGGAGCTGAGCGCCGGCCCGCTTCTGCACTATTTCCGCAGCAAGTACGAATGACGGATGAGGACATGGAAAGGGACAGCAGGATAAATGAGTAAGATACTGGTCATCGGATCCGCGGTTGCGGATGTCATCATCAGACTGGAGGATCATCTCCCCGTAAAGGGGGAGGATGTACATGTGCTTTCCCAGGAAATGCGGCTTGGCGGCTGCGCCCTGAACGTATATGACATGATCCGGCATTTCGGGGAAGACGCCGTTCCTTTCCTCCCCATCGGTTCCGGTCCTTATGCAGACTTTGTCGCAAAGTCATTTCAGGAAAGGGGAATCGTTTCCGCCGTGCCCCGTCCCGGGGAGGCGAACGGGTGCTGCTACTGCTTCATCGAGGCGGATGGGGAACGCACGTTTATCGTCTATCACGGAGCGGAATACCGGTTCAGAAAAGAATGGTTTGACGCGCTCGATACGTCAGAGATTGACATGTGCTACATCTGCGGCCTCGAGATCGAGGAAACGACCGGGCCGGTGATCGTGGATTTTCTGGAACAAAATCCTCACATCCGGATCTTTTTCGCGCCCGGGCCGCGCATCCTGAAAATTGACAGGGATCTGATGCGCCGGATCTTCGCGCTTCACCCCATTCTTCACCTGAACCAGGAAGAAACCCGTTCATGTGCGATGCTTCTGACTGACCGGCAGGATGGCGTTCCGTCCGCCTCTGCGGCGGATCTTTCATCCTTTGCTTCTCTGGCGGCATCCATTTATCATGTCACCAGGCAGACCGTGATCACAACGCTGGGAAAGAACGGGTGTATGTATTACACGGGCGGTGATGATCCTGCTTCTCCAAAGTGGGATCATATTCCCGGTTGTCCCGCGACACAGGTCGATGCCAACGGAGCCGGTGACGCGCATGCCGGCGCCGTGATTGCCCAGCTTCACGCAGGCGTGCCGCTCCCGGAGGCACTTCAGAAAGCCAACCTGGCAGGCGCCATGGTCGTGTCCTCTGCCGGCACGCTTCTGAGCGATAAACAATTTGAACAGCT
>JAGCAV010000152.1 GCA_017652545.1 Lachnospiraceae bacterium | reverse complement strand
CCCCGCACCAATACCTTCCAGGCCGTGTTCCGCGTCCGCTCCCTGGCGGCTCACGCTATTCACTGCTTCTTCCAGGAGCGCGGGTTCGTATATGTCCACACGCCGCTGATCACATCCAGCGACGCGGAAGGAGCCGGCGAAATGTTCCAGGTCACGACTCTGGATCTGAACAACGTCCCGAAGACCGATGACGGCGCAGTGGATTACACCCAGGACTTCTTCGGAAAGAGCGTCAATCTGACTGTCTCCGGACAGCTCGACAACGAAGCATACGCCCAGGCGTTCCGCAACATCTATACCTTTGGTCCCACTTTCCGCGCCGAGAATTCGAACACCACCCGGCATGCTGCCGAGTTCTGGATGATCGAGCCGGAAATGGCTTTCTGTGACCTGGCCGGGGATATGGCTGTGGCGGAAGCGATGCTGAAATACATCTTCCGCTATGTCATGGAGCATGCGCCGGAGGAGATGGCATTCTTCAATTCCTTTATCGACAAGGGTCTGATCGACCGGCTGAATCATGTGATCGAATCCGATTTCGGCCGTGTCACCTACACGGAAGCCGTCAGGATCCTTGAAGAGCACAACGATCAGTTTGAATACAAGGTTTCCTGGGGATGCGATCTGCAGACAGAGCACGAGCGCTACCTGACCGAGAAGGTCTTCAAGCGCCCCGTCTTCGTCACGGACTATCCGAAGGAGATCAAGGCCTTCTACATGAAGCTCAACCCGGACGGAAAGACCGTTGCCGCCATGGACTGCCTGGTCCCGGGCATCGGTGAGATCATCGGCGGAAGCCAGAGGGAAGAAAACCTGGATCTTCTTACGGCGCGCATCAGAGAACTGGGCATGAGCGAAGATGAATACAAAAAGTATCTTGACCTTCGCCGGTACGGCACCACAAGGCACGCGGGCTTCGGCCTTGGCTTTGAGAGGCTGGTGATGTATGTCACCGGTATCGGCAACATCCGGGATGCAATCCCGTATCCGAGGACGGTGGGTAACTGTGACTGATAACGGAAAAAAAGGCGGCGGGATCGGTACGTTCTTTACGGCCCTCCTGCTTGTGATCGCCATCGGCGTGTTCTGCTTTGCTGCCTGGAAGCTGTATGGCTTCTGGAAGGATTACAAGGTCGGGCAGGATGAATACAAAAAGCTGAATAACGAGTATATGCTCAAGCCCAGGGAAGACACCGGGTCCCAGGACACGTCAAACGCTCCCGGCTCCGGAACAGAAGGCACGGCCCAGACGGAAGGTACGGCCATCACCCAGACACCCGGCCGCGTCATTCTGCAGGACGTGGAGGAACTGGAAGATCCGGGGACGGTGGAGGAAAAGGTGGCAGCCGCTGCCACTGAGGATACCATGGAGAACGGCGAGCCGAAAAAGCTGCCGCTCCTGCGCAATCCCATCAACTTCACGGACCTGAATGCCATCAACCCGGATATCATCGGATGGGTGCGCATCGGCGCGCTGAATCTGTCCTATCCCATTGCCCAGGCTAAGGACAACAGCTATTACCTGCACCGTACCTTTGAGAAAAAGGACAATTTTGCCGGCTGCATCTTCCTGAACTGCGACAACTCCAAATTCTTTACGGACCAGAACTCCATCGTCTACGGCCACAACATGAAGGACGGTTCCATGTTCGGTTCGCTGAGCAAATTCCGCAGCCAGGAGACCTATGATTCCAATCCCTATTTCTGGATCTTCGCGCCGACGCTGATCTACCAGTACAGGATCTTCTCCTGTCATGAGGTGCCCTCTCAGGGCAAACCCTATTTGACGCGCTTTACCACGGCGGACTTCCAGAGTTTTCTGGATGATATGGCGTCCCAGTCGCTGGTCAAGACAAATGTGACCGTGACGCCGGATGACCGCATCGTAACGCTTTCCACCTGTACCGGCAATTCCGCCACACGTTTCATCGTACAGGGTGTTCTGGAACAGATGTACATAGCGAAATAAAACAATGAGGACGGTTTTGAATTAAAACCGTCCTCATTCGATTCACATATTCAGATATCTCTCCCGGGTGAGTTTCATAAAATGCTCCACCCGCTCTTCTTTCAATTCCTCGCAGAATGCATGCGCATCCGTGTGGTCATATACAAAGCCGCATTTTTCCTGTACCCGGCGGGACTGTTCATTGCCCTCATAATATCCGCACCAGACAGTCTCCATGCCCAGGTCATAAAAAGCCCGATGCAGAAGTGCCGCGGCTGCCTCAGGCGCGTATCCCTGTCCCCAGAAGGGAACGCCGATCCAGTAGCCAAGCTCCGCCTCATGCTCTTTAAGCCACCGCCTTCCGGTACCCCCGTAGGTCAGTCCTGCCGCGCCGACAAGGCCGGCGCTTCGTGACCGGTCATCTCCCCCCACGCCGCCGGATTTTCGCAGCACCGCGTAGATGTCCGGCGTACACAGGATGTCCCGGATGATCTGCAGGCTGTGCGCCGGATCCCGGTGCACGCCCCATCCCGCGGCAGGTCCGACCCGCTCATCCTTTGCCAGGTTATAAAGTGCCTTGGCGTCCGCCTTGTTTTTCTTCCATGGCCGCAGGATCAGGCGGGATGTTTCGATCTTCCCGGGCATTTCCACAGCTGCCAATTCTACAGTTCCATTCCGCGGTTCATGGCTGAGAGCAGTGCCGGCACCACCTGCTTTTTGCGGGAGACGACCGTCGGGATCACAGCTGCGTTGTTCTTTACGTGAACGCCCGGGAAAGCGTCTTCCACAAGCTGGTTCGCATTCTCACCATAGCAGAGCATCTCCGTGGATTCCTCCAGGATATTGGTCAGCATAAAGATGAACATATCCAGTTCATGCGCACTGTACGCCTTCTCCAGGAAAGGCACCATCCGCTCCTT
>JAGCAV010000151.1 GCA_017652545.1 Lachnospiraceae bacterium | reverse complement strand
GAAGGCGGATATCATAGTAGTACTTTCTGATTTCGGGTTCCTCTGTCTTGATCTCCGAATCGAGAAGAAGATGAAAATTCTGATCGCCGGTAAAAGCGCTGAGCAGGATTTCAAATCTCTCTTCCGCTTCAGCGCATTCCGTGAGCAGGATCGTCCGGTGGTTCACATCCAGCCCCTGCCGGGGCGTTCCGTTCACATAGGCCATGAACTGGGGATTGACCGCATCCCACTCTCCTTCCCTGCCCGTGCGCAGTTCATAGATGACCCGCTTCCCGGCAAATTCCCGGGGAATGACAACCGTCGTCCGGAAATAAAAACGCTCCCTGTGCCCGCCCCAGACCTCTGCGTTCGTTATGGTCTGCCAGTCTGAAGCATCCGCATCCGGCAGAATATCCCGGCCTTCCGGGCTTTCATCCGCATCTTCCACATGGATATACTCGTACTGTGCCACAGGGCGGATGTCGCTGCAGATCAGGTCCCTGAGCACCTCCAGGAGTTTTCCGGCGCGTTCCTTCAGTAAAAAAAACATATCAGCCTCCTTGTAACGATCCGCTTCTGCGAATCAGAAATCGTCAGGTTTTTTCGACATACCATTTCATAATACCCATGATACCACTGATCGTTCATTATTCATATGCTATTCATACGCTGCTTTGCTTCACCGGTTATTTCACAGAATTTTCCACCACTTTTTGGTTTTTTCTCTTTTCTCAGGCACAAATTTGTATTATGATGTTGAACGACTGTAAAAATTGCACAGTAATGGCGCAATTCATTGCGTCATTCAACCCGGGAAAACCTGAAAGGAATAAATCATGAACAAGTACAGGGATTTTGACAATTACCTGAAAGAGTATCCGTCATCGGACGGGTATTTCGGAAAGTACGGAGGCAACTATCTGGAGGATCCGGAACTGATCAAGGCGTTCAATGAGTACGCCGAAGCCTACAACACCATCGCCCAGTCCGCGCAGTTTATCGCCGAACTGCGGCGTATCAGGAAGGATTTCCAGGGACGTCCGACACCTGTCTACCACTGCCAGAACCTGTCCAATCTTCTGGGAAGGACCCAGATCTACCTGAAACGTGAGGATCTGAACCATACCGGCGCCCATAAGCTCAATCACTGCATGGGTGAAGGCCTGCTTGCCAAATACATGGGCAAGAAGAAACTGATCGCCGAGACCGGCGCCGGCCAGCACGGCGTGGCACTGGCAACGGCCGCTGCATATTTCGGTCTTGAATGTGATATCTACATGGGCGAGGTCGACATTGCAAAGCAGGCGCCGAATGTGACGCGCATGAAAATGCTCGGGGCGAACGTCGTTCCTGTCAGCTTTGGTCTGAAAACACTCAAGGAAGCGGTTGACGCCGCGTTCATGGCGTATGCGAAGGAGTACAAAGACGCTGTCTACTGTATCGGAACAGCTGCCGGTCCCCATCCGTTCCCGCTGATGGTCCGCGATTTCCAGTACTGTATCGGCGAGGAGGCCAGGGAACAGTTCAAATCCCAGACCGGACATCTTCCGGACCAGGTAGCAGCCTGTGTGGGCGGCGGATCCAATTCCATCGGCATGTTTGTCCCGTTCCTCGCGGATCCGGTAGAACTGGTCGGCGTGGAACCGCTCGGACGCGGTCCGAAGCTCGGCGATCATGCCGCTTCCATCACCTACGGCCAGGAAGGCGTCATGCATGGTTTCAGGAGCATCATGCTCGCGGATGAAAACGGGGATCCCGCACCGGTCTACTCCAATGCCAGCGGCCTGGATTATCCGGCTGCCGGACCGGAGCACGCCATGCTGCACGATATGGACCGGATCAGATACACCACCATCGACGATGATGAGGCGATCGAAGCCCTGTTCCTCCTGTCAAGGCATGAAGGGATCATTCCCGCGATCGAGAGTTCCCATGCCCTTGCCTATGCCATTAAGGTGGCCCGCACCGGCATGACCGGTTCCATCCTGGTCAACCTCTCAGGCCGCGGCGACAAGGATCTTGACTACGTTGTGGAGAACTACGGATACGGACCTGAATTTCTTGAAAAGATGGCTGCGAAAAGGAGCTGATGCCGGCGGGAATACAGGACAATTCCAAAAACGGCAGCAAGTACAATGAAAGAGCGGAACCGACACAAAGATCGGTTCCGCTCTTCCTGAATCAGAAGGACCTTATCGTCCCGCCATTTTACTGCATCCCGTTCCTGTCTCCCAGGACCACTGTCAATGTCATCTCCTCATATCCCAGATACCGGTCTGAAGATCTGCAGATCCCCAGTTCCACCTCTTCTCCCGGCGCATAATACGGAAGCAGCTTCTGCAGGTCCGCCACGCCGGTGATCACCTCTCCGTCAAACGCGGTGATAATATCGCCTTCCATCAGGCCGGCGTTTGCAGCCGGTGTATCCGTTCCCGGATCCGTGACATAGATCCCCTCAGGAATCCCGTACAGGAAAACTGCCTGATAGGAGACATCCTGGCCATCGAAACCAAGATATCCGTTCTGTCCTTCTTCCAGCTTCACCCTGGGGACCCTGGTCATCAGGTCGTTCAGGATCGGCATGGCCTTGTCAATGGGAATGGCATACCCCATTCCCTCAACGCCGCTGCTGCCGGCTTTTGCGGAATTGATCCCGATCACTTCCGCGTCCATATTCAGGAGCGCGCCGCCGGAGTTGCCGGGATTGATGGCAGCGTCCGTCTGCAGCAGGTCATCGTAGGTCGTCACTTCTTCCGTCTGGAAGTCAAATCCGAACTGATACCTGCGCCGGTTGTTGCCCCGGCTGCCGGACATGCCGATCGAGCGGTCCTTTGCACTGATAATGCCCGTTGTAACAGACTGCCCATACCCCAATGCGTTTCCGATGGCGACGACCTGCTCTCCCACCCGGAGCGCGTCCGAACTGCCGATCTTCGCGATCCTGATCGCAGCCATCGTATCGTCGGGAATGTCCGCCAGATTGACAGCGGCCACGGCAAGATCATTGTCAGGATCGGTTCCCTTGATCACAGCTGATACGGATTCGTCATCAATAAAGGTCACTGTCAGTTCCGAGGCATCCTCCACCACATGATTGTTGGAACAGATCAGCAGTTCCGTTTCACTGGTTCCCACGATGATCCCGGATCCGGCGCTGGTCGTTTCATACTGGAGCGGCTCTCCATAGAAAAAACTCCTGACCTCCTGAACGGACTTGTTTGTGATGGCGACGATCGCGGGCATAACTGCCTCTGCCACATCTGCCACGTTGCTGTATGAAAAAACCGTCTCTGAAGGCGAAAGCTCAACACTGCCGATCCCTGAGAATGTTTCTGCAGCCATTGCTGCGCTTCCGGCAGCCGTCCCGGCTATGGCCAGGCTCAGGAGCAGTGCGATCTTTCCATGTGTTTTCATCTTTCTTTCCTCCTTATCTGATTCCCGATATATACTCTCCCGCGTAATCCGACGCTTTCCTGACAGCCTCGCAGACCTCTTCTCCTGCCGCGATGCAGTGCAGGAACATGGCATCAAAGCTGTCCCCGGCGCCGATCGTTGAGATGGGCTTCACCGGCCTGACAGCAATATGCCGCCAGATGTCTTCTCCCAGGATCAGGATCGGGTTCTCCCCGTCCCGTGCGATCACCGTCGCGACGCCCCGTCCGGACAGTTCCGCGGCGGCCTCCCCGATCTCCTTCTTCCCGGTCACCTGAAAGAATTCATCTTTTCCGGAACCGAGGAGAATATCACTGATGGTGATCATCTCGTCCATCGCGCGTCTTCGCTCACCCTCATATCCATACGATTCCGCCCGCACATTCAGATCAAAAACGATCTTTGCGCCGGCAGCTTTCCGTTCCTTAAAGAAGGCCAGGACAGCCGCGTTGTTTTCAGCGTCATCCAGCATGGCCATTCCGCTGGTAAACAGGATCTGTTCCGGAAAAGAAGGAATGTTTTTGAAGCTCTCCGCTCCAAACCGCGGATAATCCGCCCAGGGCGGCACGAAACAGAACATGGTCCGCTCCCCCTTCTGATCCAGAACGGCGACACAGTACATATTCGATCTGCCGGAAAGCGCTGTCCAGCGCATATCCACACCCTTTTTCTCCATTTCAGAACAGAGATATTCTCCGAGGGAGTCCTTCTTCAGCGGTGTGACAAAGACAGGGCTGGCATGCAGCTGCCCCAGATGCCTGGCCACATTGCCGACCGAACCGCCACACTGCATTGTCACCTGAAGGCTGTCGGTTGTTTCTTTTGAAATATCTCCACGTGCAAGCGCTTCCTGCATCTTTCCGTACGGGACGATCAGGTCGCAGCACAGATCCCCCACGCAAATGATCTGCATCTCTTCCTCCTGCCGGGCCGGTTACCCCCGATCCGCCTGGTGTCTTTCCGGTGTCATGACCGCTTTCAGGTCTGCTTATTCATTGTACGAGTGGGCGATCCTGCAGAATTCACGGACCTTGCCGAGGTTTTTCCTGACGAGCTCACCATTCTCCTTATCTGAGGTCTTTGTCAGGGAATCGACACCGTCCGGATGGACCGCTTCGATGGCATCCGCGACGTTGTCCGGTCCAAGACCTCCTGCCAGGATAACGGGAATGTCCACCATCTCCACGATCTGTCTGTCAATGTTCCAGTCATTGACCTCACCCGCGGCCCCGACGCCCGGAACCGTCTTTGACACCGTATCCAGGATCAGGATGTCCGCGTAGGATGCCTTCACTCTGGCGTCCTCAATGCTCTCAGGCCCCGTGATCCCGACAGCCTCCATCAGCTTTACGCCGGGAATCTCTCTCCGAAGGCGCTCGGCAAACTCTGCGCTGCCTTCAAAATTAGCACACAAATGAAGCACGTCCGGCATCAGCGCTTTCGTCTGCGCAAGCACCGCGTCCGCCGTATACTCGACCGAGATCAGTACACGAACCGCTTTGTCCCCGATCGCGTCGAAGATCTCCTTTGCCGTTTCCTGCGTGATGGCGCAGGGAAAGCTTCCGCCATGAACGCCTACCAGCAGACCGATCCGGTCCGCCCCTGCCTCAATACACTCGAGCGCTTCCTGTGCTGTCTGAATAGAATAAATCTGTGTAAACATAATCATCTTCTCCTTATCTGTTTCCAAATCATCACTCGCTGGATTTTTTGTGCATTTTTCCGGACCCGGACATTTGACTTTCACTGTCCTATCCTCTAAACTGAAACCATATCAGTTCTGCCATTTCCTGTCAATTGCAGCACATATGCTTCACCGCTGCCACACCCGGCCGGGAGGCTTCTTATCCCGGGCCAGAGAGAGAGCAAATCGTGAAAGACTTAAAGCATCTGGCCTATTTTGAGAATCTGTTGCTTGAGGCCAACAACGAACTTATTCGGGAGGCACAGCGTGACGGCAGGATCTGCCTTGCCTATACCTGTGAAAACACCCCCGAACCCCTGCTGAATCTCGCGGGTACCTTTTCCGCGAGACTGCGCGCGCCGCGCACCGGTTCCATCGAAATCGCAACGTATTATCTGACCAGCTTTCTGTGCGAGTATACCCGCGCACTTCTTGAGCGCGCCATTGAGGGCGGCTTCAATTTCGCGGATGGCATCATCACGCCGGACGGCTGCTCCATGATGAACCGCTGCGTTGAGAACATGGAACTTCTTTCCGCGCTCGGAAAGGAAAAAGACAAATTCTTCTACGAGTATATGGAGATCCCGATGAAGGCCGATGACAACGGCCTTGCGCTCTACAGGATCCAGTGTGAGAACCACATCCTGAAACCGCTGCGTGAGATCTACGGAATCGACACATCCGAGAAGGCGATCCGTGAAGCTGTCGCACAGCACAACCGCGTATGCGAACTCATACGCGCGATCGGCGATTTCCGGAAAGAGGAGAACCCGCGCATTACCGGCTATGAATTCCATCTCATCACACTGGCGACTTACGTGGCCCCGAAGGATCTGCTGATTCCGCTGCTGGAAGAGACCCTAGAGCAGCTTCAGACAAGAGAGCCCGATGAGAAGACGCCCTTCCGGGTCCGTGTCCTGGTGGCGGGCTCCGAGATCGATGACATCGATTTCATCAAGCTCGTCGAGGAATGCGGTGCGTACGTCTGCGCCGACCGCTTCTGCTGCGGTTCCCTGCCGGGACGCGATCCCATCATCCTCACAGAGGAGGAAGATGCGCTGACCCAGATCTGCCGCCAGTATATGTACCGCGGCCAGTGTCCGCGCTACATGGATTCCTCCAAGATGGATGAGCGCCGCACTTATGTCGCCCGCCTTGCGGAAGAATATCATGCGGACGGCATCATGTATGAGCAGATGAAGTTCTGTGATCCCTGGGCTTATGAGAAGATGCTCGGCTCACACATTCTCCGCGAAGAATACGGATATCCGGTCCTCGCGGTCGACCGTCCGTACGCGATCGGCACTTCCGCCGGACAGATGCGGACGCGTGTACAGGCCTTTGTCGAGAGCATTGAGATCAAAAAACTGAATCGTCGTGATCAGAAAGGAGGCGTAAATGGCTAAGCAGGTCGGCGCCGACAGATTCGGCGATTTTTATAAGGAAGGCAGCAAAGTAAGGAAACGTCGTGAATGGCGTGGCTTTGCGGATACGATGTACGATTATTCCCGCTGGCTGAAGATCATGATGACACTCGGAAAGTTCGTCATGAAGCCGCGCAATGTAAAGGCAATGTTCCGCGACCGCTGGATGGCCAACTATCTGGCCGTGCCGATGATGGTGGACCGTCATACACAGGGCCTGCGTGGCGAGTACCTGCGGATGTGCCATGAGGAGCAGGACCTGAT
>JAGCAV010000150.1 GCA_017652545.1 Lachnospiraceae bacterium | reverse complement strand
TGCCGGTGGTGCCTCATGAGGGAAGGCACATCCCTGCGTGTGCTTGAAAAGATCAGTGCGGGGGAACAGCTGAATGAGAAAAATGTGAAAGGAATCTCCGGGATATCCCCCAGCCGCGGAGGAACCGGGAAAGAGACCGGAAAGCGCGGCAATCGCGGGATGCGCGGTGAGACAGGAAACGCCCGCGACGTCCGCGTGGTGCTCCGCCGCACACACTGTGAGAAGCTCCTTGCGGATCTGGCGGAGGAATGGATCAGAAAGGAAAAGCAGGAGAAGATCAGCGGCTGCTTCACCATGAAGCGGGGAGAACCGGTCAGGCTGCGTGTGTCGCGCGGTCAGTGGGAGGCGGAAGCCTCCGGAGAGATCCCGTCAGAGGCGGTCAGCAGGCCGCTTGGCGAAGCGGACATCATCAAACAGCTTTCAAAGACGAAGGACACAGCCTTCACATTCGAAAGCCTGACGGTGGATCAGGATGACGGACTCTTCCTCCCGCTCGGCGCGCTGAACGCGGTGCGCCGTGAAGCGCTTGAAAAGCTTCAAAGATCGATCCTGGAAACATACCGAAGAAACAGCGGGACGGACAGGGTTTTGAACAGGCCTGCACCGGGCTGTCCTGAAGCAGGTGATGGTCTGCAGGATGTCAACGGCGTCAGCGACGTCAGCGGCGTCAGCGATGTCAGCGATGTCAGCGACACGCTTTTCTTATCAGCCTTTGTCAGTACCCGTGAGCAGCTCGACGCGGTCCTGGACTTTCAGCAGATCCGGCGGATCTATCTGGACACGGGCATGTATCTGGACCGCTTCATGAACAGGCCGGTGACGATCGATGAGTGCAGCGGGACGGACAGGGCACTGACAGACAGTGAAAGCCGCACAGACAGCAGTGCACCACAAAAAGAAGAAACATCAGGGAATCATAGAGCCCAGACCCTCCGGGAAGCGCGGGAGGTGATCCTGGACGACATCACGCGGATCAAAGCTGCCGGCCGGGAATGTTTCCTGGCGCTTCCGACGACCTGGCGTGCGCACGTACGCGCCAGATTTGCGAAGCTGTTTCCGGAAGCACTTTGGAAGGAAGCGGACGGCCTGCTTCTTCGGTGTCTGGATCAGGTGTACGCTTTCACCAGTATGGGAGAGAATAAAGGGACAGGCAGCAGCCTGATCACAGACAGCAACCTCTATGTCTGGAACAGACGCGCGGTCCGCCTGTACAGTGAACTGGGGATCCGGCAGGTGACCATGCCGGCGGAACTGAACAGGGCAGAACTGGGGGGCGTATACGCCTCAGGAGACCGGATCCGGTCAGCCGAGCTGACCGTCTATGGCCGTCAGGGCGTCATGCTCACGGCGCAGTGCCTGAGAAAGAACACCGTCGGCTGTGATCAGACGCCGGGGGTCATGATGCTGACCGACGAGCGCGGCGCCCGGTTCCCGGTCATGAACCGCTGCGGAAGCTGCATGAATGAAATCTATAACTCCGTGCCGCTGGATCTGACCGATCTGAAGGAGGAGACCCTTCGCACCGGGGCCGGCAGTCTGCGCTTTGCGTTTACGGTGGAGAGCAAAGAGCTGGTGCGCTCTGTCCTGGAAAGATACCTGCGCGGCGAAGCGCCGGTGGGGGAATTCACAAGAGGTCACTTCAAAAGAGGGGTGGAGTGAGCTGGTTAAGAGCCGGTTGGAACGGGTTCTGTTCCAGCCGGCTTTTTTTCTGAAAATATGTAAAAATCATTCTGATTTAACCTTTGAATATTTGTTGAAATCATTCTTATTTAACCTTTGAATATTTGTTGAAATCATTCTGGTCTAACCTTCGAATATTTGTTGAAATCCTATTGATTTAACCTTCGAAAATTTGTATAATAATCCTTGAAAGAGGCGTAGATACAGGGTTTTTTATGAAAGATGGCATGCTGTGATGGATATCAGGCGAAAAGCATATCAGAAGCTGTTGGAGTGGAAAAAAAGCACTGACCATTCCAAAGCGCTGCTGATCAAGGGAGCCAGGCGGGTCGGAAAGAGTTATCTCGCAGAGTCCTTTGGCAAAAATGAATACAGATCCTATATACTGATCGATTTTGCCAGCCCTGTGAGAGGAACGCTGTCCGTCTTTCGCAATTATGGAAACCGAAACCGGCTGGATGAATTTTTCAATCATCTTTCTGTATTGTATGGTACACCGCTGTATAAAAAAGATTCACTGATCATCTTTGATGAGGTGCAGAAATATCCGCCGGCAAGAGAGCTGATCAAATACCTTGTGGCAGACAACAGGTATGACTATCTGGAGACCGGTTCTCTGATATCAATAAAAAAGAACGTGAAGGATATCGTTATACCTTCTGAAGAGGAGGAGATGAACCTGTATCCTCTGGATTTCGAAGAGTTTTCAGAGGCATTGGGGGACTATGCCATCGTACCGTTCCTTCGTACAGCCTATGATTCCATGAAACCGATGGGAAACCTGCTTCGCGAAGTCAACGAGAAGCTGAGGCTGTATATGATCGTGGGAGGTATGCCGCAGGCAGTCGCTGAGTATGCATCCAGCAGGGAGATCGGCAGGGTCGAAAGGATAAAAAAGGGTATCCTGAAACTGTACAGAGAAGACATTGCAAAGTATGCAGATCATCATGTGGCAGAGGCAACAGCCATTTTTAACGCCATTCCGTCGCAGCTCTCTCACCATGATAAGAAGATCAAATATTCGTCATTGGAAGCGGGAGACCGGTTCTCTAGTTATAAAGAGGCTTTGTTCTGGATCGCGGATTCCATGGTGGGAAACCTGTGCGTGGGCATTGATTTTGACGGGCCGAGCGTATTCGGCGATTTTTCTGTCCAGCCTTCCAGACTGAAATGCTATATGGGAGATACCGGCCTGCTCCTGACAATGGCTGCCGGCGGCAACTATCTCACAAGCGAGGTTTACAAATCATTTGTCCTGGGAAAGATGGCTGTCAATCAGGGGATGATGACAGAAAACCTTGTCGCGCAGATGCTTCGGACCGGCGGGCATTCGCTGTATTTCTATGAAAAGAGATTTGAGAAGGACGGAAAGACTAAGAAATATGAGGTGGATTTCATCCTGATGGACCATAAACTGGCCTGTCCGGTGGAAGTCAAGAGCGGAAACAGTGCGCATCATGCGTCGCTGGATTATTTCGCTGAAAAGTATTCCAGGAGGATGGACAAGGGAATCATTCTCACAAAAGGTGACCTTCGGGAGACGGAGGCCTACCGTTTCCTGCCGCTGGCGATGGCAATGTTCCTCTGAGAAAATTAAGGGAATATTCATCTCCCGGAAGAAGAAACCTGTTATACTATGCAAAGTGAGCTGAGAAAGAAATAGATAATAAAACAGATAATAATACAGAAAATATGCTCCGCCGGGACAGGCGGAGCCTTCATGGAGTAACAAGATGAACCTTCAGGGATTGAACAACCTGATCCATATGTTTTCCGGCGCGTCCCGGTACCTGATCATCCTGCTGATGGTGATCTACACCGTGCAGAGCTACACGGTGTTCCGGAGGGGAAGCGCGCTGGCCAAGCGGTACGTTTTTCTCAGGCAGAATGTATCGATGTTTTTCATGCACTTTATCTGCTTCCTGGTGCTGTTTCTGAACCAGCCCAACTCCAGGATCCTCGTGTTCTACGGGGCGCAGGTGGTCTACCTGCTGGCGACGCTGGTCCTGTTCTCCAACCTGTATCCGAGGGCATCAAGGCTGCTGATCAACAACATGTGCATGCTGATCACGATCGGCTTTATCATGATCACCAGGCTGTCCTTTGACCAGGCGGTCAAGCAGTTCAAGATCATCGCCGCCGGGACGCTCATCTCGCTGCTGATCCCCGTGATCGTGCGGAAGATGATGCTGCTCACGAAGATGGCCTGGGCCTATACCTTTGTGGGCATCGGCCTGCTGGGCATGGTGCTGGTGGCCGCCAGGGTCACCAACGGCGCCAAGCTGTCCCTGAATGTGGGCGGCTACACATTCCAGCCGTCGGAGTTCGTCAAGATCATCTTTGTGTTTGCCATTGCCGGCCTGCTGTCGGAGGCGAAGGACATGAGAAGGATCATCATCGCCACGGGGCTTGCCGCCGTGCATGTGCTGATCCTGGTGGTGTCCAGGGACCTGGGCAGCGCGCTGATCTTCTTCATCACCTACCTGGTGGTGCTCTTCGCGGCAACAAGAGATCCCTTCCTGACCCTGCTGGGGCTTGTGGGCGGGGCGATCGCCGCGGTCATCGCGTACTTCCTGTTCGCCCACATCAGGGTGAGGGTGCAGATCTGGCTGGATCCCTTCGCGGACTACAGCGGAACGGGCTATCAGATCTGCCAGTCGCTGTTCTCCATCGCGGCCGGCGGCTGGCTGGGGACAGGCCTGACCCGGGGAACCCCGGGCATGATCCCTTACGTCCAGGAGGACTTCATGTTCTCGGCCATCGCGGAGGAGATGGGGACCATCTTCGGCGTCTGCCTGATCCTGGTGTGCATGAGCTGCTTTATTATGTTCATCAACATCGCCATGAAGTTGACCAACCGCTTCTACAGGCTGGTGGCACTGGGGCTGGGAACCACTTACGCTGTTCAGGTGTTCCTGACCATTGGCGGGGGAACCAAGCTGATTCCCATGACGGGCGTCACCCTGCCGCTGGTGAGCTACGGCGGAAGCTCGGCATTGTCAACCATTGTGATATTCGCGATCGTACAGGGACTGTACATGCTTCGTGTAGATGAGGAAAGAAAAGATGAGCAGATTAACACGGCGCCCGGACCGGGAGGGTGGGCA
>JAGCAV010000149.1 GCA_017652545.1 Lachnospiraceae bacterium | reverse complement strand
CTATGAAGCGCTCCGCCAGCACGGATTCGAGGGAATGAAACTGCAGGGAGAACTGCACAGACACCGGTGGTGAGGCGAAAACCGGGACGAAACTGTGTGAATATCATGATGAAGTGAATGACCAACAGGCCGGCGGGAACAGAACGTACGTGTTCCCGCCGGTTTTTTTGAAGAAATATGTACATGTACAAATAATGCATATATCTATACTTTTATACAAACAAGTGGAAGACGACCTGTATAAATCGATGAAATAAATTTGATATGTTGACGTACAACTTGAGCAGTGTTACCATGATTTCACAAGGTTCTGATACCAGCCGGGTCATAACACGGTTTTTATCGTATATGTTGTATAGACAACTGACATATACAATTTTATGAATTTGACCTGCTGCTGTCAGACAGATACGCGGAAACCTGTAAACCAATGCTTTTTGTAACTGTTCAGTAGTTGTTCCATCAAAGCTTTTTCAATCAAACGGAGGAAGAAAAATGAAGAGAAAAGTTCTTGGCGTACTCCTTGCAGCAGGCATGGCAGTATCATCCCTGGCGGTACCCACATTTGCAGAAGCGCCCGCCAATGAAGACATCAAGATCGGTGTTTCAATCTGGAGCTCAACCGACGTTCTGGGTTCTCAGTGCAAACTGATCCTTGATGAGGCTGCTAAGGCTCTTGGCGTACAGGTCCAGTATGTTGACCAGGGTCATGTTTCAGAGAAGGTGACTGCTTCCGTAGACCAGCTGTGCGCAGCCGGCTGCCAGGGCATCATCATCTGCAACTCTGCGGATACCGAGATGACTTCCGCAATCGCAACCTGCAACGCGAACGGCGTATATCTTGCACAGTTCTTCCGCATCATCAGCGAAGAGAACAGCAATGACATCTATGAACTGGCGAAAGCATCTGAATATTATGTCGGCGCGGTTCATGAGAATGAGCCCGAAAACGGCGAGAAACTTGTCAACATCCTTCTTGAAAAGGGCTGCAGGAACATCGGCCTGATCGGCTGGGAGCAGGGCGACGCTACATGGCTCGGAAGATGGGAAGGCTATACCGCAGGTGTTGAAAAGTGGAACGAAGAACATCCGGATGATCAGGCGAAGCTTTCTGATCCGCAGTATGCAGGCACCACCTCTGAGGGCGGCGCAAAGGCTGCTGACGCTCTGATGGCTGCTGATCCCGAACTGGACGCTCTGATCCCGGCAGGCGGCGGCGGAGAACCGCTTCAGGGTGCAATCAGCGCTGTTGAAAAGGCCGGCAAGACCGATTCGATCGCCATTGTTTCCACAGACTTCCTTCCGGACCTCGGTGAGAGACTTGCAAACGGATCCATGGCAGGTGAGTCAGGCGGACATTACTGCGACTCGCTGTTTGCCTTCATGATGGTCTACAACGCAATCAAGGGCAACTACACTGACTTTGCAGGCACATTCAATAATGTTCTGTTCCCGTATCTGTATGTTGCATCCCCGGATGACTATGCGGATTATGAGACCTACTTTGTTGACCAGCTTCCCTACACGGATGAAGAACTCGTCGCCATGGCTGACGAGAGCCTTGAGGAGCTGATGGAGACTGCTGCCAACCTGTCCATCGAGGATGCGGCTGCACGCTCAGCAGGCTGATCAGTCTTTTAGACACACAAAAAAACGGACACAGATAAAGTATGAAAACCGGGCCGGCAGCCAACATGGCTCCGGCCCGGTTGCTTAAGAAAAGGCAGTTCTTCCGGCTGTCGAAAGAGGTATATTCTAATGAATTCGTCTGCTGCTGTCGCAAATAAGAAGCTTTCCGGAAAGACGATGGGATATGGAATCCTGCTTCTTCTGGTCATTGTTTCATGGGCGATCTTCAAGATCATCACACCCCATAATTTCGGCTCACCCAAAAACCTGCTCAGCTATCTGGAAGCTTCGCTGATGGTCTCCGCCGGTGCGGTGGGTTTCTACTTTGTCATGGTCATGGGCATGTTCGACTTTTCCATAGGCGCGAACATCATGCTCTCATCCATTGTCGGTACGGTGATCGCCTCCCGCTTTAATCTGGGTTATTTCGGGCTGATCGCCGGATGCGTCCTGACCGGCGCGATCGTCGGTCTGCTGAACGGCACGTTTTATGTCAGGCTGAGGATCCCTTCCATGATCGTGACGACAGGTCTGGCACTGATCTATGAGGCGATCGCCAGCTATATTGCAGGCGGCCAGTCGGCAACGCTGCCTTCCGACCTGAGGGCCTTCGGCTCGATGCCCGGAAATCTGATCGTTGCGGTCATCGCCTTTGCTACGGCCTATCTGCTGCTCAACTATACGAAGATCGGTACCTATACCTATGCCATCGGCTCCAATGAGTTTGTGGCAAAGAATATGGGCATTAATGTCAATAAATTTAAAGTGATCGGTTTTGCGATCGCCGGCGCTTTCCTTGGAGTGGAAGCGATCCTGACCATCAGTTACGGTTCGTCGATGGTCGCCGAGACCGGTATGCTTTCCATGAGCCGGAACTTCTATCCGACAATGGGCTGCTTCCTTGGCGTGGCTATGAAAAAATACGGGATTCCGATCCCGGCGATCGTGATCGGTGAATTTTTCCTGCAGATCATCTATTACGGTTTTGTGGCACTGGGTGCGCCGACGGCTGTCAATGACGTGATCTCGGGTCTGGCACTGCTGATCATCGTTACCGTGACCACGAAGGTCACCAAGGGCGAGATCGTCAAGTAATTCGAAGGAGGAAAGATCATGAGCGAAGTGAGATTACAGGTTCAGCATCTTAACAAGACCTTCGGCATTACGAGGGCGGTGCAGGATGTATCATTCAATATCGCAAAAGGCGAAGTGCATGCGCTGATCGGTGAGAACGGCTCGGGCAAGTCGACGCTGACAAACATGCTCACCGGGATCTATACGATCGACAGCGGCACCTTTATCCTGGATGGAAAAGAGATCCATCCGAGAAACCAGGTGGAGGCAAATAACGAAGGCGTCTCCATCATTGTGCAGGAACTCGGGACCCTTTCCGGTCTGACCGTCGCGGAGAATATTTTCCTTGGGCATGAGGACCGTTTCGTCAGCCACGGGTTCAAGAACACCAATGCCATGAACCGCGAAGCGCAGAAACTGCTCGATCAATACGGGTTTGGCAGGATAAAATCGGCGGATATGGTGGACGACTACAATTTTGAGGACCGCAAACTGGTTGAGATTGTAAAGGCGACCTATTTTGATCCGAAGATCGTGGTCATCGACGAGACGACAACGGCACTTTCACAGGAAGGCCGTGAGGAACTGTACAAACAGATGAACCGGATCCGAAGCGAGGGAAACACCATCATCTTCATCTCGCATGACCTGCCTGAAGTGCTGCGCATGTCCGATACCATAACCATTCTGCGTGACGGTGTGTACATAGATACCGTAAAGAGCTCGGATGTGACCGAGGATGATCTTAAGCGGCTGATGGTTGGCCGTGAGGTCACAGGTAATTACTATCGTGCGGATTACGGTGAGAAGGTCTCCGATGAGGTGGTCTTCTCCGTGAAGGACGTCACCGTTCCCGGACAGATCCGGAATGTAAGCTTTGAACTTCACAAAGGAGAGATCCTGGGCTTTGGCGGCCTGTCGGAATCAGGTATGCATGAAGTCGGAAAAGCCTGCTTCGGCGCATCCTATGACAGGACCGGGAGCGTTACCCTTGCAAACGGCACAGCGGTCAATGACATTCCAACGGCGATCAACAACCGCATGGCTTATACGTCAAAGGACCGTGATAATGAATCCGTGGTCCTGAACCAGAGCATCGGCGACAATATCTGTCTGCCGTCCCTGGGAAAACTCAAAGGCGTGCTGGGGCTGCTCAGCCACAGCAAAATGAGACAGTTCGCCAACAGATACGCTCAGGAAATGTCCGTCAAGATGGTGGACACCGACCAGTTCGTCTCTGACCTGTCCGGCGGCAACAAGCAGAAAGTGGTTCTGTCCCGATGGATCGGAGCGGATTCGGATATCCTGGTGCTCGACAGTCCGACACGAGGCATTGACATCAAGGTGAAACAGGATATTTACCAGCTTATGGATACAATGAGAAAGAGCGGTAAGTCCATCATTATGATTTCCGAGGAACTGATGGAACTGATCGGTATGTGTGACCGTATCCTGATCATGAAGGACGGGGAGATCAGCGGCGAGATCGGCCGCAGCCCGGACCTGGATGAAAATGCGCTGATCGCCAAGATGGTATAAGGAGGATGACAATGGCTGCAAAAACAAATGCTCTCACCAGAGAACAGGAACTGAAAAAACGTTCCACTATGTCGCTGATCAGATCCTTCCTTCCCGTCGCGGGACTGATTGTTGTGTTTCTGGTCTTCAATGCGCTGACAAAGGGAAATATGTTCAGGAGCATGTCCCTGGTCATGTCCCAGATCTACGTGACGATGATCGCGTCGACAGGCGTGTTCTTCATCATGACCATGGGCGGTCTGGATTTTTCCCAGGGTTCCATCCTGGGAATGTCTTCCATCGTGGTCTGTATGGTATCAAAATATAATATCCCGCTGGCAGTGGTGGCCGGAATCGCCACCGGCGCTGCGATCGGCGCCTTAAACGGGTTCTTTTATGTCAACAGGAAGATCAAATCCTTTATCGTAACGATCTGTACGATGTTCCTGTTCAGAGGCATCATCAAGTACCTGACATCCAGCGCACCGGTAGCCGGTAGCGCCAGACTGGTGCTTATGAACAACGACAGACTGAAGCTGACCTGCACCCTGGTCGTGGTGGTGATCGCGCTCATCGCTTTTAATTTCACCAGATTCGGTATCTCGCTGAAAGCGATCGGCGCAGGGGAGAAGGCTGCAAAGTTTGCCGGAATCAGAACAGACAGGATCAAATTCCTGATCTACATGCTGGCAGGCGCCATCACCGGTTTTGCCGCATTTATCAATGTCATAAAAGTCGGCTCTGTTACGGCTTCCGGCGGCAACCAGCTGGAGACCCAGATCCTGATCGCGCTTGTTCTTGGCGGCATGCCCATTTCCGGCGGCGCAAAGGCCAGGTATTTGAACGTGATCATAGGATCACTGCTGTATATCGTCCTGAATTCCGGGCTGGCTATGCTCGGACTGACGACACAGACCATGCAGCTGATCCAGGGCGTTGTCTTCCTGGTGTTTGTGGCGGTATTTGCCGACAGACAGTCGCTGCAGATCATCAAATAAGAGACCTGAAAACGGAAGGATATCAGATGTCCGGAGGAAGAACATCGGATATTCGGAAACCAGAGGAGAAACTACATGGAAAAACTCTATTTTATTGTCGGTTCACAGGATCTGTACGGCGAGGAATGCCTGAAACAGGTCGCCGCGGATGCGGCGCAGATGACCGCTTTCCTGAATGAAAAACTGGGCGACATCGTTCAGATCGAACTGCTTCCCACCGTAGAAACGTCAGCGATCTGTGTGGAAGATATGAAAAAGGTCGTCTGTGATGATGACTGTGTCGGTGTGATCACCTGGATGCATACATTCTCACCGGCCAAGATGTGGATCAAAGGGCTTCAGCTGCTGAACAAGCCGCTTCTGCATCTGCACACCCAGTTTAATGAAGTGCTTCCCTATGATGAGATCGACATGGATTTCATGAATCTCAATCAGGCAGCCCATGGTGACAGGGAATACGGCTTTATCCTGGCAAAACTGGAGATTCCCCATGAGGTCGTGGCAGGCTTTTACAGACATGACCATGTGATCGGACGGATCCGCCGGTTTGCCCAGGTCTCCAGGGCGATCGCGCTGTCAAGGAGAACGCGGATCGCGACCTTCGGCAACAACATGCGGGATGTGGCTGTTACTGACGGCAACCGTCTGGAGAGTGAGATCAAGTACGGCTGGGAAACCAAGTACTACGGGATCGGTGATGTCGTGAAACTCGCTGAGGCTGTCACCGAGGACGAGATCGACGCCAAGATGGCGGAGTATACCGAAAAATACACCATGGCAACGGACAAAGTTGACGCGGTCAGAGAGCAGGCAAGGTACGAAGTGGCGCTTGAAAAATTCATTGCCATAAACGGGGTCACCTGTTTTACAGACAACTTCCAGGATCTTCACGGCCTTGCCCAGCTGCCTGGTATCGCTGCCCAGAACCTGATGGCGAAGGGGATCGGTTTCGGCCCTGAGGGAGATTACAAGATCAGTGCGTTTTCCGCGGTCCTGATGAAGATGGCGGAAGGCAGGCAGGGCGCTACCGGTTTTATTGAAGACTATACCTATGATCTGACGCCGGGCAAAGAACTGGAACTGGCTTCACACATGCTGGAGGTCCCGCCCGCGTTTGCTGCAGGCAGACCCGAGATCCAGGTCCATCCTCTTGGGATCGGCGGCAAAGCGGATCCTGCCAGGCTGGTATTTGACGGATGCACAGGTGACGGGATCCAGGTGACGCTGATCGATCTGGGAGATCATTTCCGCATCATCTGTGCCGATATCGAACTTGTCAAGCAGCCCAGACCCATGCCCAAACTGCCTGTTGCCCGTATCATGTACAGGCATAAACCAAACTTTGAGATCGGGACTGCAGCCTGGTGCTATGCGGGCGGCGCTCATCATTCAGTGGTTTCGACCGCGCTTACCAGGGAGGATATCGCCCTGTTCGCGAAGCTGACCGATACGGAGCTGATCTGCATCGGTGATGACACGAGCCAGGACGACCTTGATATGTGGTTTTAAGCAGCATGCAGGCGTCAGGAGCGGCGCGACGTTCCTGACAGACAGAAGACGTTGGGAGTATGATCATGGAACAGGTGGCGAAATACCGGGAGGTTATCAACTGGATAAAAGATGAGATTGCTTCCGGCGGTCTGCAGGAGGGAGACAGACTGATGTCCGAACAGGAACTGTCTGAGAAATTCTCTCTGAGCCGGCAGACCATACGTCACGCTACCGGGGAACTGGAGGCGGAGGGACTGCTGCGGCGGGTGCGCGGCAGCGGTACCTATGTCGGACCGGCTTCCATCACGCCGGTCAGGGAGGTCTTTCATAATATCGCTGTGATCAGCACCTATGTGGACAGCTATATATTTCCCGCGACGATCAGAGGGATCGAGAGCGTGCTCTCGGGAGCCGGCTATACCATGCAGATGGCATTCACGGATGATTCCGTCGCGCAGGAGCAGGTGATCTTGAAGGGCCTGCTTGATAAGGACAATATAGACGGGCTGATCGTGGAACCTGCAAAGAGCGCGCTGCCCAATCCGAACCTGGATATGTACAGGGAACTGAAGAAGAGGGGAATCCCGATCCTGTTTTTCAATGCGTATTACAGGGATCTGGATATGCCCTGCGTGCGTCTGGACGATTTTGAAGCGGGCAGGCAGATGACGGAAGTGCTCATTGCAGCGGGTCATCGCAGGATCGGCGCCATTTTCCACACGGAGGACGGACAGGGTGCGCTCCGGTATGGCGGTTTTGTCCAGGCGATGCTTTCCTCCCAGTTTACGGTAGATCCGGGCCGGATCTGCTGGGTGGACGCGTTCTCGTTCAAGAACATCAGACCGATGAAGCGTTTTCTGCTTGAGCGGTTAAAGGGATGTACCGGCCTTTTCTGCTACAATGACGAGATCGCGCGTCAGATGATCGAGCTTTACCGGGAAGAGGGGATACGGGTGCCGGATGATGTTTCTGTCGTGGCTGTTGACGACGCGTCTGTAGCCAACATGGGCGGAACACCGCTGGCGACCTGTTCTCATCCGAAGGAGCAGCTGGGAATCAAAGCAGCGGAGAATCTCCTGAAGATGATCGCGAACCCCGCATTTGACGGAAATCATCTCTTCCCCTGCGAGCCGATGATCCGTGATTCAGTCCGAAACCTTCGAAGGTAGGACTTATGCCATTTTATCTTCTTGCCATCAGGTATCCTGCGCGCGTATGATATCTGAAAAGGGGTGTGAGACCCCGGTGAAGGTGAAATGGCATTTTTCGTGCAGGGAATTTTTCATTTCCTGATGCGGACTTTGTTATGAGGAAGACAGATGAGCATCTTACGGAAAAGACAGAAGCAGAGCCTGGATGAGCGGTTTGCGTACCTGACACAGACGCCGATCCCGCAGCTGATCTCCACACTGGCGGTACCGACTATCATCAGTATGCTGGTGACCGGTATTTACAATTCGGCGGATACCTTCTTTGTGGGGCGGATCTCCACACAGGCGACCGCGGCTGTCGGTCTGGTTTTTTCCGTGATGGCGATCATCCAGGCCCTCGGGTTTTTCTGCGGCCAGGGTTCCGGCACTTTCCTTTCCAGGATGATGGGCGCCGGCGACATGCGAAGGGCAAACGAGATGTCGGCGACGGGCTTTGCCATATCGCTGATCATCGGCGTGTGCGTGGCGGCTGTGGGAAATGTGCTGGCGGTCCCGCTTGCCCGTATGCTCGGCGCGGGTGAGACGACCATGCACGATACCCTCACATACATGCGGATCATCCTCATCGGAGCTCCGTTCATGACAGGACAGTTTGTGCTGAACAATCAGCTCCGTTACCAGGGAAGCGCATTTTATTCCATGATCGGCCTGCTGACCGGTGCCATCCTCAACATGGCGCTGGACCCGATCCTGATGTTCGGCTTTCATCTTGGCGTTGCAGGCGCGGCGCTGGCAACCGTATCCGGACAGATCATCAGCTTTTTTGTGCTGCTTGCAGGTACGCGGAAAGGGGAAAATGTACGGCCCCGGCTGAAGAACGTCAGGCTGAACCGGTACTATCTGCGGGAGCTGATCAACGGCGGCATTCCGTCTCTTTTCAGACAGGGGCTGGCAGCTGTCGCGACCATCCTTCTCAACCAGGCGGCAGGGGCCGCCGGCGGCGACGCTGCGATCGCCGGGATGTCGATCGTCACCAGAGCGCTGATGCTTGTTTCTTCCGCGCTGATCGGTTTCGGGCAGGGGTTCCAGCCGGTTGCGAGTTTCAATTTCGGAGCCGGGAAGAAGGAGCGTGTCAGGGCAGGGTATCTGTTCTGTGTGAAAGTCGGGACCATCTTCCTGACGATCGGTGCCGCGTTCTGCCTTATCTTTGCTCCGGCCGTCATCACATTTTTCAGGGATGATCCGGATGTGGTCAGTGTGGGCATTGTCGCGCTGCGCGCACAGGCGATCACGCTTCCGCTTCTTGGCCTTACCGTGATGACCAACATGCTCCTGCAGTCGATCGGGGAAGGATTTAAGGCATCCATAACGTCCGCGGCCAGAAGCGGGATCTTTTTCATTCCCCTCATCCTGATCCTGCCCCGCCTTTTCGGACTGTTCGGCGTTGAGATCACGCAGGCCTGCGCGGATGCGCTGACGACAGTCCTGGTCCTGCCCATGGCGATCATCGAACTGAGAAAGCTGAAAGACAATGAATGATAAAGAGACACGGGATGGCTGCATCGTGCTTTACGGGATGACATCGCCGGAAGCGCTTCTGATCGACCGGGAGGTCATGCGTGAACGAATGCCCGGCCGCCTTGAGAAAGCTGAAAGGATCCGTCATGAGAACGGAAGAAGGCTGAGCCTGGCTGCGGGCTGGCTGATGCTGTCCGTACTTGGACTGAAAAACGAGATCGAACTGAAATATATGGAAAAAGGTAAACCGTATGCCCCGGGATACCCGCCGTTCAATCTCTCACACAGCGGTGATATGGCTGTGATGGCGGTCCTGGAGAACGGAACCAGTCATCCGGCGGCGGATATGATACCGGGCATCCGGCTGATCCATGCAGGGCTGCCGGTACGGAGTGTGAGTTCTGTCGGTGTGGATGCGGAACAGATCCGGGAACGCAGCCTGGGTGTCACAAAGAGGGCCTTTACGGAAAACGAACGCGCATGGCTGGAACAGGCAGCCGGGCGGGAAGAAAGAATGGCCCGGTTCATGCAGATCTGGACACTGAAGGAAGCCGTCATGAAGGCGGATGGAAGAGGGCTGGGGATGGATCCCGCTTCATTTGATGTCCTGGGTCTGAAGGACGGTCTGCCTCTTAAAACGGGTGACTGTGAGTGGTACGCGGCATCGCTGGAGTATGAAGGATATCTGATCGGCGTCTGCTGGGGATAAATGACACATAAAAACATAGAACACCTATATTTTATACTTGACATGTATGCAAAGTAGGACTATTATGTATCCATATAAAACATATAGGCGACATCGGATATAGAAAGGAGCATGTCATGGGTAAAATATACGGGAGCACACTGGATCTGATCGGGAAGACACCTCTGCTGGAGGTGGGCAATATAGAGAAGGCGCTCGGTTTAAAGGCAAAGGTCGTGGTCAAGCTCGAATATCTGAACCCGGCAGGCAGTGTCAAGGACCGTATCGCAAAGGCAATGATCGAGGATGCTGAAGAGAAGGGTCTGTTAAAAGAGGGAAGCACGATCATTGAGCCGACCTCAGGCAACACAGGCATCGGCCTGGCCTCTATCGCTGCAAGCAAAGGTTATCGCATCATTCTGACCATGCCGGAAACCATGAGTGTGGAGAGAAGAAATATTCTGAAAGCCTACGGGGCGGAACTGGTCCTTACGGAAGGTGCCAAAGGCATGAAAGGCGCCATTGCCAAGTCAGAGGAGCTGGCGGCGCAGATCGAGGGCAGTTTTATCCCCGGCCAGTTTGTCAATCCGGCCAACCCCGCTGTTCATAAAGCAACGACCGGCCCGGAGATCTG